>CALWNT010000180.1 GCA_944382885.1 uncultured Clostridia bacterium
AAAAGTTGGCTCCTAACGGAGTACAACGGAAAATATCAGTTTTTGCCAAAATAGCCGTCAGTCCCAGCTGCAAACTGGATTTTTCTTTCTTCGCATGGTTAGGAGAACACTTATTAGACCCGTACCACAGCCCCCGCGGCGACTGAGCGGCGCCCTTTATCCAACCTTTGGGCGAACAAAGGTTGGACGGGGTCTGGGAGCCGGCGCTCCCAGATGCTTTCTTCTTTCGTTGAAAGAAAGTGATAGAAAAAAGTCGTTTTTATTAAAAAAATAAATTTCTGTTTATCGTTCAGCAACCTCTATCTTTTCACCGACTTGGTCGCCCAAAAAGAAGGAATATTATAGTCGTGTAGATTCCCTGAAAAATTCGTATCCTGATAAACGTCTTCCAGGACAAAACCTGCCTTTATCTGTCCGCCGATCTGCTCCTCAATAGTGTGGGAAAACTGAATCCCCCAATTATTTTTGACCGAATCTTCATATAACTCCTTATCCTTTAGCGGATTAAAGGGCAACCGGTAACGAAAGGTCTTTTCATCGTCCTCAAAGACAAAATTCATTCCATTATCCAGTCCAGATAGTAAAATTCCACCTTTTTTCAACACACGGTAACATTCTTTCCAAACGTGATAAACATCCTCCACATAGCAGTTGGATACAGGATGAAAAATCAAATCAAAGCTTTCCTCGTCAAAGGGAAGCTCCTTCGTCATATCCGCTTTTACCAATTTAATCTGATAACCTTCCCGTTTGGCCACCATTCTTTCGCTGTTAAGCTGTTCCTGGGAATAATCCAAAACGGTACAATCCGCTCCTAAAGCGGTAAAGATTGGCATCTGCTGTCCTCCTCCGGAAGCGAGCCCTAATATCTTGGCACCGCGCAGCGGACCAAACCACTCCTTAGGCACAGGCTTTGTGGGAGTAAGCAATACGGACCACTCTCCTGATAACGCCCTCTCATAAGTAGTATGGTCAATAGGCTTTCCCCACTCCCAGCCGTTTCTGATCCATTCGTCAAATACTGAGGCATTGATATCTGTATAGTTTTTCACAGCAATTCCCCCTATTGGCTTCTATTTAACCAAGAAATTATATTTTGTTTTATTTTATCATTTTCTCTCCTTTGACACCAGAAAAACGGCAAAATTCGTTTAAAATAGCATAACAATTTATTACAATTCTGTAAAAACATCACAAACAACTTGATTTTTACTTGAAATTGTTTTATAATAAAGCAAGCTTATTCAAGCAAAGGAGGTTTAAATATGGCAAACAGATTTTCAGAAGTGACTCCTGCAATCTTGGATTACAGTGAATTGTGCGTAAAAAATGGCTCTATCGATAATGAGCTTTATACGAAATATGAAGTAAAACGGGGACTTCGGGACATCAGCGGTCAGGGTGTTTTAACCGGGCTGACTGAAATCTCCAAAATCAAGTCCTATACCATTGAAGACGGCGATATGATTCCCTGTGAAGGAAAACTTTATTATCGCGGCGTCGATATTGAGGATATTGTAAAAGGATTTATTTCAGAAAAGCGTTTTGGCTTTGAGGAATGTGTTTATCTGCTTTTATTTGGCGAGCTGCCCAATGAGAAAGAGCTTGCGGATTTCAATGAAATATTGACCAATTACCGTAGCCTTCCTACCAGCTTTGTTCGGGACATTATTATGAAAGCGCCAAGTCCGGATATGATGAATACTCTGGCCAGAAGCGTGTTAACCTTATATTCCTATGACGATAACGCCAACGATACGTCTGTACCCAATGTGCTCAGACAGTGTCTCCAGTTAATCGCCCTGTTCCCATTGCTTTCTGTCTATGGCTATCAGGCTTATAATCACTATGAACGAGGACAGAGCTTATTTATCCACGCTCCCTCCCCCGAACTCTCTACGGCGGAAAATATCCTGCATATGCTTCGGGCTGACAGTAAATATACCGAACTAGAGGCTAAGATTCTGGATTTAGCCCTGGTGCTTCACGCGGAACACGGCGGAGGCAATAATTCAACCTTTACGACTCGTGTAGTGACTTCTTCCGGTACGGATACCTATTCTACCATCGCTGCCGCTTTAGGTTCCCTCAAAGGGCCAAAACACGGCGGTGCCAATATCAAGGTCGTTCAGATGTTTGAACATATGAAACAGACCGTAAAAGACTGGACTGATGAGGAAGAGGTCGCCAATTATCTGAAGGCGCTCTTACATAAAGAGACCTTCGATCGCAGCGGATTGATTTACGGAATGGGGCATGCGGTTTACTCGATTTCTGACCCTCGTGCCAACATTTTCCGAAAATTTGTCAAGAGCCTTTCTGAAGAAAAAGGGCTCGATAAAGAATATGCGCTTTATGCCATGGTGGAACAGCTTGCTCCGAAAATCATTGGGGAGGAACGCAAAATCTATAAAGGCGTCAGCGCCAATATCGATTTTTACAGCGGTTTTGTTTACAGTATGCTGGATCTTCCTCAGGAACTCTACACCCCGATTTTTGCGATTGCGAGAATTGCGGGATGGAGTGCCCACCGGATTGAAGAACTGATCAATGCCAGCAAGATTATCCGTCCGGCATATAAGAGTGTAAGCCACAAAAAGGCTTATGTTCCCTTGAAGGAACGTCCTTAACTTCGCCCCTAATTTATTTTTCTTTCTTTCATAAACAAAAGAGCCTGTACTGTAATTCAGTACAGGCTCTTTTGCTGTTATTTTGTGTTTGACAATAGGGTTTTTCCCGAAACAGAATCAAGCGACACCACAATCCCCTGACCTCATGTCTCTATTTTAACATAGTAGAAGCAATCATTTTATCCGCACTAATAAATCACCGCGCCGTACTTACGGGCAATTTTCTCTAGGCGCTCCGGCTCGATACTGGAGGAGGAATCCACCATAGCAATGCCGTTATAGAGCAGCAATGCCAGCCCAAGGGCCAGTTCATCGTGGGAAAGAAAGCAAACCGGAAGCTTTGCCATATGGGCATTCAAAGCAAAATCTCTCGCATCTTCTGCAGTATCTATCTGCACCAGAATAACATCTATGCTTTCTTCTTCCAGCTGCAATAGCTCGTCCGTCATATCGACGGTACAGGTAAGCGGCTCTGAAAACTCAATTTGATCACAGTAAAGCTTATAAATTTGCTGGGTATCCGCCAGAATAATATCTCCGATAATCTCTTCCGGCTCATTAGAAAACGGAACTTCCTGTTCCTCTTTATATTCTTCGATCGCCACTGCGATTGCCTCAATATGTCTTGGGGTCGTTTTGCAGCATCCACCGACAATCTGCGCTCCAGAAGAAAGCAGTTCTTTCATCTCTACCGCCAGTTCAATCGGAGTCAATTCGACTAGCTTCTCGGTTTCCTCCTCAAAATAATAAGCAGAAGGCTTCGCAATCAGCGGGATTTTGGCATAGGGCTTCATCTGTTCTATGGTCTCCCGCATCTTGTTGGCTCCCTTGCAGCAATTTAAACCAAAAGCCGCAATGCCCAGTTCCTGTAAAATCACCAGAGCGTTCACCGCCGAACCGCCGTAAATCGTTTCCCCATTTTCGTCCACATCCATGGTAATCATCACAGGTTTGTGGAACTTTTTCAGCGCGATCGCCGCTGCTCGGGCTTCTGAAATCGAACTGATTTCCTCAACCGATAACAAATCAATACCCGCTTCCACCAAAGCGGAAGCCTGCTCTCTGAAAATCTCAATCATTTCAGTAAAGGAAGTGTCCCCAAAGGGTTCCAGGGTCAGCCCAGTAGATGAAAGCCGCCCAGCAACCAGAAGTTCCCCGGATGCCTTTCGCGTCAGTTCCACCAGCTTTCGATTATATTCCTTTACCTGCTCCTCTAAACCGAAACGGGCAAGTCTCGGCCGGGAAGCTCCGGCCGTAGGGGTATGTACGACTTTGCTCCCCATCTGTCTAAATTCTGTTACAAGCTTTAAAAAAGGCTCCGGATGCTCCAAAATCCATTGCTCCACACAGACAGACTCCGGCGCCCTGTCCCCGAATAGATTTGTCTCGAGCGCACCATCTAATAAAAGCGGCGCCGATAAATCCACGTCCATAGTTCCTCCTAATCTCTTTACATCGACTCCGGCGCTGTGATTTTCAGCAGACGGAGCACGTTATTCAGCACAACCTTAACAGCCATACACAAGCTCAGCCGAGCCATCATCAGTTCTTTGTCCTCATTTTTTACCCGGCAGGCATTGTAAAATTTATGGAACAAGGTCGCCAAGGTAATCACATACCGGGTGATCCGTGCAGGATCATAAGATTTCGCAGCTTCTACGATTTCTCCCGGCAGCTGGGCGATATGACGGATCAGTTCCCGCTCTTCCGAAGCAGTGAGAAGCTCATAACGGCAGGACTGGGTGTCATCAAGCTCGATCCCCTCCTGTTTCAGCTTTGCCAAAATACTGCAAATACGAGCATGGGCGTACTGCACATAGTACACCGGATTTTCGCTGGAAGTTTCCACCGCAAGATCCAAGTCAAAATCCATCTGAGAGTTCGCTTCTCTCAGATTAAAGAAAAACCTTGCCGCATCGATAGGTACTTCTTCCAGCAGCGTAACCAAAGTAATCGCTTTACCGGAACGTTTGGATGCCTTTACTACCTCTCCGCCTCGGATTAAGCGAACCATCTGCATCAGCACGACATCCAGACGGCTGGAATCCACTCCCAGTGCCTGAAGCGCTCCCTTCAGCCTTGGAACATATCCATGATGGTCGGCACCCAACACATTGATCGCCTTGTCAAAACCTCTGGTCACCAGTTTGTTGTAGTGATAAGCGATGTCCGGCACTACATAGGTCAAGAATCCGTTGGAGCGGACTAATACAAAATCTTCTCCCCCAAATTCGCTTCCCTTAAACCAAATCGCGCCCTCTTTTTCATAGGTAAATCCCTTTTCGGTCAGCATGTCCACCACTTTACGGGCTTCTCCATTGTTGTGAAGGGTGGATTCTTTAAACCAGTTGTCATAGCGAATGCGGTATTTTAACAGATCCCGTTCCAATCCTTCAATATTTTTCGGGAGAGCAAAGTCCACCAGAGCTTTTCTCCGTTCCTCCTGGGAAGCGGAAACATACTTGTCCCCATAGACGTCCGCGAAGCTCTTGGCATGATCGATGATATCCTGCCCATGATAGGAGTCTTCCGGCATTTCAATGCCATCCTGATAAAGCTGTAAATATCTCAGTTCCAAAGACATGCCGAATTTATTGATCTGGTTGCCCGCATCATTGATGTAGAACTCCCGGCTGACCTGATAGCCGGCCCAATCCAAAACAGAGGCAAGACAATCACCGATAGCGCCACCTCGGGCATTGCCGATATGCATCGGTCCAGTGGGGTTGGCGGAAACAAATTCTACCAAAACACTTTTTCCTGCGCCGAAATCACTTCTCCCATACTCTTCACCTTCCCGGTGAACGCCTTTGACCGCGTCTCCAAACCACTGCTGAGAGACGAAGAAATTCATAAAGCCAGGGCCGGCAATTTCGCATTTTTCAAAATAACTGTTGTTCAAATCCAGCTCTGAAGCAATGATTTCCGCAATCTTTCTGGGCGGCAGCTTAAACGCCTTGGCGGATACCATGGCAACATTAGCCGCAAAATCCCCGTGAGAGGTATCTCCCGGCACCTCAATGCGGAAGGCCGGGATCGGTTCCGCCGGCAGTTTTCCTGCAGCAACCGCCCGTCCCAGGCTTTCCACGATCATTTCATTTAATTGTTTTTGCGCATCCTGTAATAAATTCATTGTATTGATTCACCCTTACCTTTTGTCTTCCTGTTATTGTAACCTTTCGCCAACCGTTACATATACCTCATTATCGCTGATATGGCTGGCGTTGACATCCAGGGAATAACTAAAATACACCTCTCCGCCGTTTTCTCCCAAAGAGGTACGAAGCTCGTGAGCACTTACTCCGATCATCAGTTCCCCTTCAGACGTGCCATAATACCCTACATTTCTCTCATCCTTTTCCAACAAGAGATTGGTTTTCGAGGCGCCGTTTCGCATCAGGCTTATCCTTCTGTCTCCTTCCACTTTGAGGATGGTGCGGCAGCCCTCAAATCCAGTCGTTTCTGTTTCCTCATAGGTGATATAGTAACAGCCGTTTTTTTCATAATACCGCCCCTGGGTATACAGCTCTGTGGTATCCTGTTCCCCGTCCATCATCTGGATTCCCTTGATTTTAATCCATACATCTTTTTTCAACTGTCTCACCACATTTCTTTTCCCGGAACTTATTTAATCCATCAAATTTTCTTTTAATATCGATCAATATCGATCTGCTCCACATGGTCAGCGATATCATCCTGTAAGAACACACCGGCATTTTCCGCAAAATGGGCAGCGTCATCGCTGACGTAATAATAGCATTCTCCCTGGCGTTCCCGCCGAGTAAGCATGTGCTCATTGGTGAGAAATGCCTGCACATATTTGGCAGCTTCTCTGCCCGGGTCAATCAGATGAACATCTTCTCCCGCGATATCCCCGATCAGTTCCTCAATAATGGGATAATGGGTACAACCTAAAATCAGGGTATCTACCTTTTCCGCCAAGACCGGCCTGAGATAGTCCTCCGCTACCAGTCTGGTCACCTGATTGTCCCGCTGAATATATCCACTCTCAATTAAAGGAACAAACAGCGGACAGGCCTTGCCGATAATCACCGGAGAATGAATGATGTTGCGGATTGCCTTTCCGTAGGCGCTGCTTCGAATCGTCGCCGGAGTAGCGATCACCCCGATCCGGTTTGTTTTCGTCGCCGCGCAAGCCGCCTGAGCTGCCGGCAGCAGCACCCCAGTAAAAGCCACATCCAGTTCTTCCACCGCGGCGGCGGGCAGATTGGCGCTCACCGTACCGCAGGCCGCCACAATCATTTTCACATCGTGGGACTTCAAAAAGTTGATATCCTGAATGGCATATTTCTGAATGATTTCCCTGCTTCTGGTTCCATAAGGAACCCGGGACGTGTCGCCGAAATAAATAATATCTTCCTGCGGCATCAGCTTTTTCAGTTCCCGGACCGCCGTAATTCCGCCCAGTCCCGAGTCAAATACGCCGATTGGTCGATTATCCATAGTACGAATCCTTTCGAAAACGGGTCCTTCCCCGCCAGATTAGTTCTTAAAATTTACGAAGCTCTATCCGTTACCGATTGGTGCCGTAAGCAATCAAGCGGTCAAGCAGCTCTGTAATCGGAACACCGCAGTGTTCCCACAGCTTTGGATACATGCTGATGCTGGTAAAGCCTGGGAAGGTATTGATTTCATTCAAAATGACCTTTCCCTCTCTTGTCACGAAAAAGTCTACTCGGGAAAGCCCTTCACAGCCGATGGCGTGAAACGCCTTTACCGCTGTATTTCGCAGTTCTTCCATAGTTTCGTCCGGTATTCTGGCCGGGATATAGAGCTGGGACTGAGGGTTGATGTACTTAGACTCATAATCGTAAACCTCCACATTGGCGGAAGCGATTTCTCCGGCGATAGACGGGACGGCGTCACCGGCACCCAATACCGCGCATTCTACCTCCTGTCCGGAGATCATTTCCTCTACGATTACTTTCCTGTCCTCCGCAAAGGCTACCTCCAAAGCTTTCTGAAGCTCTGTCCGATCCTTCGCCTTTGAAACCCCAATCGATGAACCCGCATTGGCTGGCTTTACAAACATCGGATAACCCAGTTTTTCTTCTAGTTTTGCAAACAGTTTTCCCCCGATTTCTTCTTCCTGTCTTACAGCTGTCCATTTGGCCATTCTGACGCCGGCATGCTCTAAGATAATATGGGTGACTTCCTTATCCATGCAATCCGCGGAGGAAATCGCATCACAGCCCACAAAGGGGATTCCCGCCAACTGCAGCATTCCCTGTACGGTACCGTCCTCCCCGTTCTTGCCGTGAAGCGCCGGAATCACACAATCCACCGAAAGAAACCGGTACTGTTCTTCTCCCAGCAACAGCAAGCCGGGATAAGCTCTGGAGCAGCTGAAGGTGCAGTCCTCCACCGGGCCTTTTTCCCACTCGCCGTTTTGAATTCGTTCTATCGGGCCGGTATAATGCAGAAAACGCCCGGATTTCGTGATTCCAACTAACACAACGTCATATTTTTCTCGATCCAAATGCTCAATAATGGTAGTAGCGGAAATCAGCGAAACCTCATGCTCCGTCGATACGCCGCCGAATAAAACCGCAACTGTTTTCTTCTTCATGGGAAGCCCAGTCCTTTCTTGGATATACGCAGTACCTACCGTACCGCCGCACACCTGATCATTTCATTTTTTATTGCAGGAATTCACAGAAGCGGCGGAGCCGGTATGCTCCCCCTACCCTGTACGCCCACAGATGAATTCAAACAGAATTCTGATTTATCTTATTCTATATTGGGCCTTATCATGTCAGCAAATCAAAAAAGCCCCATTATTTATGTTCTGTTTTATCATACCATAAGAAGAACCCTCTTGGCAAATTTTTTGCGCGATTTCAGGGAAAGCGTAAAAATCCTTTTCTTTCAAAAGACATTATGTGTGAAAAAAGCAGAAAAAGGAGAGGACCCGTTCAGGTCCGCCCCCTTTCAGTCGCTGCTATTGCGCACGTTCCGTTTTAAAGATAACTACTTTTTGTTGAAATCATCTTTCTTTTTACACTCTGTCTAAGCTCTGACGGATATCCTCCAAAATGTCTTCCACATTTTCAAGGCCAACAGAAAAACGAATCAATCCGGGATTTACTCCCGCAGCAACCAACTGCTCGTCGGTCAGCTGACGGTGAGTCGCACTGGCAGGATGCAGCACACAGGTCTTGATATCCGCCACATGAACCTCGTTGGAAGCAAGCTTTAAGCCGTCCATGAATTTCACCGCTGCCTGTTTTCCCCCCTTGATAACAATGGAAATAACGCCGCAGGTTCCATTGGGAAGGTATTTTTTCGCCAGTTCATGATAAGGATCGTCTTCCAGCCCTGCATAGCGTACTTCTTCAATCTTATCGCTTTGTTTGAAGAATTTTGCCACAGTCATCGCGTTTTCACAGTACTGTTTCATCCGGACAGGCAGGGTCTCCAGTCCCAAATTCAGCAAAAAGGCAGAATTGGCCGCCGGATAACAGCCGAAGTCACGCATCAGCTGCATTCTCGCTTTAATAATATAAGCCATATTGCCAAAATCCCTGGTATATACCACGCCGTGATAAGATTCATCCGGCTCGGTAAATTCCGGGAAATTGCCGTTTTTCCAGTCAAAATTGCCGCTGTCTACAATCACGCCGCCAACCTGTAAAGCGTGTCCGTCCATATATTTGGAGGTAGAATGCACCACAATATCCGCTCCAAAGGAAATGGGTTTACACAGGATCGGGGTAGCAAAGGTATTGTCTATAATCAGCGGAACCCCGTGCCGATGGGCGATATTGGCAAATTTCTCAATATCCAATACAGCCAGGGCAGGATTGGCCAAAGTTTCACCGAACACCGCTTTGGTGTTAGGACGGAACGCTTTTTCAATTTCTGCTTCATCCGCCTCGGCATCCACAAAAATACATTCAATGCCAAATCTCTTTAAGGTCACCGCAAACAGATTCACCGTACCGCCGTAGATGGTAGAGGTGCTGATAAAGCTGTCTCCGGCGCTGCACAAATTCAAAATCGCCAGCAGGGATGCAGCCTGGCCGGAGGAGGTGCACATCGCGCCTACGCCGCCTTCTAAATCTGCGATTTTCTTTTCTACCGCTTCTACAGTAGGATTGGAAAAGCGAGAATACATATGTGCAGTAGGCATATCGAACAGCTGTCCGATATGTTCTGTAGAATCAAATACATAGGTCGTGCTCTGTACGATAGGCATGACTCTGGGACCGCCGTTTTCAGGAGTATAACCGGAATGCAGGCATTTTGTTTCGTCTCTCATTTTATCTCTTCCTTTCAAATCTTCCAGATCATAGGCGCATCCAAAACCGTTCTGATGGATACTGTTTTAGTATAGCACATTTTTCCTGTCCGTTCCAGTTATTTTAGAAAAAACGTCATTTCAGCAGATTTATCTATCAGCAGCAATCATTTTACACAAAATGCTATTTCATATTTTTGCTAAAAATCCTTTTGAAAAAATCTTCGGCCTATTGTTATAATTTTATTGGAAAACAGAAATTTATCGCTCTATTTTTTTAAGCGATTTTACCCGATCACTTTCTTTCAGTGAAAGAAGAAAGCTATGCGGGGAGCCGCCCCGCACGCGGCCTACTTTGATCAGCGTCAAAGTAGGCAAAACGCTTCACTCAAACGCCGTGAGGGCTTGGAGTGGGTCTTAAAAGTTGTCTCCTAACGAAGCACAACGGAAAATATCAGTTTCTACCAAAACAACCGCCAGCCCGAGGGATAAACTAAATTTTTCCGACTTCGCGTGGTTAGGAGAACACTTCAAAGACCCACACCACAGCCTCCGCGGCGACTGAG
>CALWNT010000181.1 GCA_944382885.1 uncultured Clostridia bacterium
AAAAGTTGGCTCCTAACGGAGTACAACGGAAAATATCAGTTTTTGCCAAAATAGCCGTCAGTCCCAGCTGCAAACTGGATTTTTCTTTCTTCGCATGGTTAGGAGAACACTTATTAGACCCGTACCAAAGCCCCCGCGGCGACTGAGCGGCGCCCTTTATCCAACCTTTGGGCGAACAAAGGTTGGCCGGGGTCTGGGAGCCGGTGCTCCCAGGAACTTTCTTCTTTCTCCGAAAGAAAGTAATAGTGAAAAATTATTTTAAAATAGAACACTAAATTTCTGTTTACCCTATTTCTCCAAAAAGAAAGCCGCCTATCCAAGTTAAAACGCGACAAGCTGTCTTTTCTTTTACGCTGATTTCAGATATAATAGAGAAAAGAAATCGATCAGAAATTGGGAAACTGGCAAGGCTTTCCGCTTTGAAAAGCCATTTAAGAAATTCTTAAGAAATATATCTGTGAAAAACTCCAGTTTCTTTATTATACTGAATACATAGAAAACAATACATGCATTTTGGGGGAAATGAAAAATGGAGATGGAGAAGCCGACGATATTAGTAGTGGACGACGACCGGGAAATTGTCAGGGCGATTGCAAAGCTTTTGGAATTAGAGGACTTTCGAGTGCTAAAGGCATATAACGGTATGGAGGCTATGGACATTTTAATGAGCCAGAGCGTACAGCTGATTATTTTAGACGTTATGATGCCGAAAATGGACGGTCTTTCCGCTACAATGAAAATTCGGGAAAGCAAAAATATTCCCATTATCATTTTGTCTGCGAAAACAGAGGACAGCGACAAGATTATCGGGCTTTCCATGGGGGCGGACGACTATGTGACAAAGCCTTTTAACCCATCGGAACTGGTGGCCAGGGTGAAGTCCCAGCTGCGAAGATATTTAAGACTGGGGGATATGCAGTCCGTCCAGGAGGAAAAACGGATCGAAATCGGCGGTCTGAGTCTGGATATGGATGCCAAACAGGTATTTGTAGACGGTGAGCAGGTGAAGATGACTGCGACTGAATTTAAAATTCTGGAGCTTCTCATGAGAAACGCAGGCCGGGTATTTTCCGCGGAGGAAATTTACCGGCTGGTTTGGAACGAGGAGGCCTATTCAGTAGAAAATACGGTGATGGTACATATCCGGCATATTCGAGAAAAAATAGAAATTGATCCGAAAATGCCAAAGTATTTAAAGGTGGTATGGGGGATCGGCTATAAAATTGAAAAAATTTAATGGTAGGCAGGAAGTGAGGAGGAATGGTGATGGGAGGCATTTCTGACAATCGTGATTCTGAAAGAAAGCCGCAGGAAAGCAAAAGAGAAATTGATATGAATGACCTATTTCCTCCAAGGGAGGAAGTACGCCTAAAAGATGTTCGGAAAAATTCGTTTTTCTATAGTTTAGCGTTAAAAGTGCTGTTGTTTTTTTTCGGGGCCATTTCCCTGTCGGTAGGGGTCACAATGCTGCTTTATGATGTGTACAGCAATGGCATGGTTTTTGCGGGAAGTATCCTGCTGATTTTGGGGTTGGGAGCCTTTTGCTGGTCCTGCGTAATCACCGGAAAGACTTCGCCTGCTTCAGAGGTACAGTCCCATACATTGGATATGCTCCCGATTGAAATCCAACTGCTGATGACCGCTGCCTTGGGCGGATTGTGGACGTTGTTTTTATATGATACCGTCTTTTACAGTACGCCGGGATATGCCGCTACCATACTGATTCTGTACTTTTTTGTAGGGATGTTATTTGTTTCTGGCATGCAGATATTTATTTTGTCTACTGTCAGACAATTAAAATCTCATCGGTGGAATTTCCTCGTTTATCGTTTTTGGCATCAGCTTGCCCAGCAGTTTAAGCGGATCGGCAGAGCTATTGTGAATTTTTTCAAGAGCTTTTTAGACGGGAGAAGATTTAAGAAGTACAGCTTTCAAAAACAGGTGTTTATGCGGCAGCGGATTTATGTGGTTGCCCTTGCCGCGGCTGCTTTGATGAGCTGTTTTACCAGTCTGGCCTCCTTTTTTACCTGTGTGATTGGAATTTTGCTGACCTTTTGGTTTGTCAGGGAAAACAATAAGACCAATGAGGACATCGGAAAATTGGCGGATCAGATCGAGGCGGTATACCGGGGAGACCTGAACTATCAGACCACCCTTGACCCCCTTTCCCCTCTGTATGACGTATCCCAGAAGCTTTCTGGGGTAAGCCATGGCTTCCAGAAAAGCGTGGAGGAACAGGTCAAGAGCGAACGGATGAAAATTGATTTGGTTACCAATGTGTCTCATGATTTGAAAACGCCTCTTACATCGATTATCAGTTATATTGATCTCCTTTCCAAGGAAGAGGGCCTTTCTCCAGAGGCGGAAGATTATGTCCGTATTCTGGCACAGAAGTCTGACAGACTGAAAAACATCGTGGCGGATTTATTTGACCTTGCGAAAATCACCAGCGGAAACGCGGAAATTGTGCGGGAAGAACTGGACATGGCCCGCCTGGTGGTACAGACGCTGGGGGATATGGAGGATAAAATCGAAAGTTCAGGGCATATTTTAAAAACCAGTCTGATCGAGCCGCCTGTTCCGATTTTGGGAGATGGGAAAAAGCTTTACCGGGTGATGCAGAATATTTTTGACAACGCGTTAAAGTATGCCATGAAGGGGACGAGAATCTATATCGATTTATCTAAAAACAAAGAGCGGGTCCTCCTGACGGTGAAGAATACTTCGGCTTATGAAATGACCTTTACCGAAGAGGAAATTCTGGAACGGTTTACCAGAGGAGATAAAGCCAGATCTACAGAAGGAAGCGGCCTGGGGCTTTCTATCGCCAAAAGCTTTACCGAAGCCTGCGGCGGGGAGTTCGGTGTATCTATCGACGGGGATCAGTTTAAGGTGATGGTAGCTTTTCCCTTAAATACGCTACACGAAGACGCTGTCCAGATAGAAGAAAAAGAACGCCGCAAGCGTTCCGAAATTGATATGGATGTATGGAAAAACTTGATGAAAGAGTAAAAACAGGATGGCGGCTTAGGCCGCCATCCTGTTTTGATGGGTTAGATATTTATGGCAGTCTCTGCACTGCTTTTTTGAGGCTCTGATATTCCTGATCCACATATTCACGAATCTTTTCGTTGATCTGGGTTTCCTCTATTTTTTCTGCCGTCCAATACTCATAGGAATTGAAGAGCACCTCTCCGGTTTCTGAATCAATATCCACCCACATTGGAAAACTCGTCAATGTGGCGCCGCTGCCGCCCTCATCAGAATAATGAAGCTCAGAAAAGGGGGTAGAATCCGGGAGAACATAAGTGTCGGGCGGATTGCGCCGCACATACAGCTCTAATTGGCGGAATTTAGAATATTCATCATTGGTGCCTTTGGCGGCAAGATACTCCTGCTGAAGGGCCTGGTATTCCGGATCGTCATTAAATGCGGAGTGGAACTCAGCAAGTTCTTCCTCTGTAGGATACATTAAAGTAGGATCATCCACCCGGTTGGCGAGATGGTACCATAACAAAAACATAGAAACCAGAATCACTAAGACGAACGCAATGCCAATTACCCAAATAACGCGCTTTTTGGTTTGGGTCATAAGATCACCTCCGAAAGCCTGAAGTATTTTATTCTTTTCTGCTATGATTTCCTGTAATATGAATCAGTCAGGAAATCAACGTTTCATGTTAAAAAATGAGTCATGGGACACATCTCCCTTTTATATTTTAGTAACATTATTATATAATAAATAAAATAAAAATAACAAACAAACACAAATGTTTTTTATGTATTATTTGTATAAAATCTTTATCTGGTGTCGTGATTTGTCGAAAAAATTCCGGATTGCATTTCGTTTGAATTTTATGATATAATAATTTTGGTAAATCACAGCAATTCAGAAGGGAGCTTTTTATGGTATTAACGGTGAATATCGGCAACACAGTCATTTCCATAGGCGGCTTCAAGGAAGACCAGATCTGTTTTACGGCTTCTATTGAAACCCGGAAGAAAGCCACCTCTTTTGAATATGCCAACAGTTTTTTGCAGTTGTTTTCCCTTTTTGATGTGGATTTGGGAAAACTAGAAGGGGCGGTAATGTCCAGCGTTGTGCCGATGCTCACGGAGCCGGTAAAGGAAGCGTTACAGCTGATTTTAAAAAAGAAGGTGCTGGTGGTATCGGCCGGTGTAAAAACTGGGCTGAATATCCGGGGCAACCGGAATATAAACCTCGGAGCCGATCTGGTATCGACTGCAGTTGGGGCAGCAAAGGAATATCCCATGCCTTGCGTCATCGTTTCCTTTGGTACGGCGACTACCTTTGTGGCGTTAGATGAAAAGGGAACGCTTTTGGGCACATCGATTGCTCCGGGACTTCAGACTTCTTTGGAGGCGTTGAGAGAAAAAGCATCCTGTCTTCCGGAAATCGAGTTGGATTCTCCAGGGGACGTCATCGGATGCGATACGGCGCAGTCTATGAAATCCGGTATTTTTTACGGAACTGCCTGTATGTGCGATGGGATGTGCCGCCGTTTTGAAAAGTTGCTGGGGGAAAACACCACCTTTGTAACAACCGGGAGGTATGCGAAAAAACTCTTCCCACTTTGTGAGAAAGATTATGTATATGATGAGCACCTTTTGCTAAAAGGGCTCAATCAGATTTATCACAGAAACAAAAAACTGTAGCAGGACTGTCTTACCAAAAATTTGCACTGTATTTTCATTCCAAATAGGAGAAAAACGGCAGCAGGAGGTATTTTTATGTCAGACAATTTAAACATGCAAAGCAAACGAAGAGCGTCTACAGTCAAAATGGTGCAGCTGGCTTTGCTGTCCGCTATTATGGTGGTTTTAGCAGTGACGCCGCTGGGAATGATCAATTTGGGGTTTATCAACGCGACGACCCTGCATATTCCGGTGATTGTGGGAGCTATTTTATTAGGACCCAAAGCCGGCGCTTTTTTAGGCGGGGTCTTTGGCTTGATTAGCCTGATTACCAATACGATTCGTCCGAATTTGAGTTCATTTGCGTTTTCCCCGTTTTACTCCGTAGGAGAAAACAGCGGGAATTTTTGGAGTCTGGTAATCTGTTTTGTACCCAGAATTCTGGTAGGTGTTACAGCCGCTTATTTGTTTATCTGGATTTCGAAGATAGACAAAAGCAAAATTGTGGCTTGTATGGTGAGCAGTTTGGTGGCCTCTCTGGTCAATACGGTGCTGGTTATGGGCGGCATCTATATCTTTTTCGGAGAACAATGGCAGGCGGTCAAAAATATTGTTTTTGAAGGTTTCTTTTCTTTCATTGCAATGATGGTTGGTACTGCCGGAATTCCGGAAGCGATTGTAGCTATGATTTTAAGCACGCTGATTGCACGACCTTTGATGAGTATTATGAAAAAATATAAGTGTTTGAGTTATTTTCTGTAATGGAAATTGAGTTGGAAAAGATAAGCGGCAGGCAAAAGGCCTGCCGCTGTTTTTGGATGATAAAGTTGATTTAGAGGATAAACAGAAATTTATCTTTCTATTTTAAAACAATTTTCCCTGCAAATTCCTTTCAGTGAAAGCAGGAAGCTATGCGGGGAGCCGCCCCGCACGCGGCCTACTTTTGTTCGCTCAAAAGTAGGCAAAAG
>CALWNT010000182.1 GCA_944382885.1 uncultured Clostridia bacterium
CCCGTTTACCGTTTCCCTCGTTCCTACTACAATAATTGTAACGGTCTGAAGCCCGGTAATTAAATCCCCGATGCCCCAGTAGACGCTCATAACATGACCTAATTTAATCCAGAGTTCTGCAAAGCGATTATTCTTTTTGTCAAAACGGTCGATTTCGTATTTTTCACGTCCAAATGCCCGGACCACCCGCACCCCAGTAAGATTTTCCTGTACGGTAGAGGACAATGCGCCCTCCGCCTCATCCGCTACCAAAAAATTTCTGGCAATTTTATTGTAGAAGAATCCGGAGTATCCCATAATCACCGGGACAAAAGCCAAGGCAATCCAGGAAAGCTTGGCATTCATGGAAAACATAATACTCATGGCGAAAATTACTAAAAAGACTGTCCGAAACACTTCTAAAAGCTGAGCGGCCACAAAATTTCGGATAACCTCTACGTCGGAGGTACACCGCTGAATAATGTCCCCAGTCTGATGACGAACATGCCAAGAAAAAGGCAGCTTCTGTACGTGGGCAAAAAGGGTATCGCGCATCCGTTTAACAAACCCTTCGCTGGCCTTAGAAATCAGTACCCGGCAAAGATAGTTGCATATCGCTGCGAAAACGGCAATTACAACAATAACCAGAGCAATCAGAATCAAATGACTTCTGAGATATTCCCGCCCCCCCAATTGATCTAATGCAGACAGGAGGAACCCCGGCAGTGAAAAGGCCTCTTCTCCGATGACGGAGTCTACGGTTATTTTAATAACCTGTGGCGTCAGAGAATTAAATACCGTGTTTAATACAGAGGCCAGCAAGGCAAATACAAAAAATCGTTTGGATCCGTCTGAAAAGCGTTTAATCAGTTCCAATGCGCTATTATTCTTCATTCATGATCCCATCCTTTCTTTTCAAAAAGCAAGATTGCCGCCCAAAATTTCCTTTTCCCAAACAATACGGCTCTATTTCCGAAAAAAGCAAGCTAAAAATCCTCACTCTGCTTCCACGTCAAAATTTTATCTACCTGTCAGCCGTCAGTATACAATAAAAAAGCTTCCGGACAAATTCCAGAAGCGACGGTGCAACTTATATGAATCCAACTACAGATTCCTTATCCTGCTTCTTAAAATCGTGATACTGTGTGATGTTCCAAGATAGAGAAACTATTATAGACCCTGATGCAGCATGTAAAATCAGGCGATCTCTTTACTGTTTCTCAAATTATTTTGTTATGATAATTGATACAGAAGCAACACTAGCAGTGTAGCATATCAAAAAATTGATGTCAATATATTTTTGTGTTATTTTTACAAAAATATATAACATTATAAAAAAACAAACAACACTATTGCCTTTTTCTTTTTCAGTTTTTTAATCAGAATAATCTTATCCAATCTCTTTCCTAATCTGGGCTTATGTTTCAAAATTACTCAACCTCAAAACTCTTTCAATATCCTTCATTCTGTTGGGTTATGTATGGACTTTCTTTTTTATTTAGGATATACTATTGTTAGAAACGTCCGGTATAGAAATACCATTTTCAATTATGACCGGAAAGGAGGAATCAGGATGAAACGCAAAGTTTTTATTGCCGCTGTCGCCGGAATGCTGGTTTTGCTTCAGGCAACCACCCTAATTGAAGCCCAGACTCAAAACAAAGTCAGAGAAGACGCCCTATCCCTGCTTACGGTCGACACATCCGAAGCTCCTTTGCCGGAGCCCTCTCTTCCTTCAGAATCGGTGCCTGAAGAGAGTTCCGTTGCGGAATCATCCGCAGTCTCCTCCAGTCTTCCGGAAAGCAGTACAGAAAATGAAATCTCATCAGAGGTTTCTTCTCAGCCGGTCTCTTCCGCTGATGAAAATGAACGTCCCCCTGTTAATACTTCCAGAGAACTCTCGGAAGAACAAGAAGAAGTTTCCTCGGAAGAGTCAGAAATTCTACCTGAGCGCAACAACAATTTGTGGAATGACGAAATGGCAGTCACTCTTACTATGGCCTGCGATTGGGTGCGAAATTCCGACATGGGCGACCTCTATCTTCTCTGTATGGGTTCGGCCGGAAAATCAGCCCTTTCCAAATTGGTCAATCAGTATATTACGGAAGTTTATCTGAAAGAGGATTATACCAACATCCTGAATCTTTCCTATGATATTCTCAACGTCACTTTCTGTGGTTACAGTGCGGAAAATGTTCTCGGAAAGAACCTGATCCAGCTCATTTTGGAATACAGAAATTACGAGCAGGAAAATCTTTATGCCAATGCATATGCCTTACTGGCGGTAGATAGCAACCAATATACGATTTCCTCTATCGCGATTAACTCCCGAAAAAATATGATTAGACGAATTCTCAGTTTTCAAAATGGCGACGGCGGCTTTGCCGATTATGTCGGCAATGGAAGTTCTGTCGTTCAAACCGCCCTGGCTATTAGCGCACTTTCTCCCTACCAGTCGGAGGAGGAAGTTTCTGTTGCCTTAAATAGCGCACTTGAATATCTGCAAACCAACCAGAGCAGAAACGGAAGCTTTTATGAAAACGGCCAGCCTTCTACCTCCGCCATTGCGAAAGTAATCGTGGCTCTCAACTGTATGGGGATTTCCATAGATGATCCAAGATTTATGAAAAATGGAGAGACACTTGCTCAGGTGCTTCTGCGTTAT
>CALWNT010000183.1 GCA_944382885.1 uncultured Clostridia bacterium
TGAACGAGGGAAAAAGTGGGGCTGGAGACCTCGCCGGACACGCCCATTCCCTTGGCGAGTCCGCGGACAAAGGCGGTTTTACCGGCTCCTAGTCCGCCAATAAAGGCGATGACATCCCCGGAGTTCAGCGTTTTGGCAAATTCACTGGCAAAGGCCTCTGTTTCGGCCGTGCTGTGTGAGTAATATGTTTTCATTTTATTAACTTCCATTTCTTGAGAGGTACAAATTTATTGATTACAATACATCCATTACGGATTGCCGTGTACAGGCCTGAAGCGAAAGGCTTCAGCGCACTCTAACATATATTATATGATTCAGGGAAAAATATTGCAAGAGTTATAGAAACGTGAATCAAATTGTGTTATAATCATAATTATGACAAGAAACCGTCACCGGAACTGGAAGATGGTTCCGGCAGGGAAAAGGACTGCTGTTTCTACGGCAGTTGAGTGGATTTACACACAAGCTTGGGAGAGAGGACGGATTTGGATGAAAAGTGATATTCAGATTGCACAGGAAGCAAAAATGAAGCCGATTTTTGAGGTGGCTTCTCAGTTGGGAATTCCGGAAGACTATGTGGAACCCTATGGGAAATATAAGGCGAAACTCAGCGGAGAGTTATACAACAGTCTCAAAGAGAGAAAAGACGGAAAATTGATTTTGGTAACGGCAATTAACCCCACTCCTGCCGGGGAAGGGAAAACCACTGTTTCCGTGGGATTGGGCCAGGCGATGAACCGGATCGGAAAAAAAACGGTGATCGCGCTGAGAGAACCATCCTTAGGCCCGGTGTTCGGGATTAAGGGAGGCGCCGCGGGAGGAGGATATTCCCAAGTAGTGCCGATGGAGGACATCAACCTCCACTTTACCGGGGATATGCACGCGATTACAGCGGCAAATAACCTTCTCTGCGCCATTATTGACAACCATCTGCAGCAGGGCAATGCATTGGGAATTGACCAGAGAAGAATTCTTTTTAAACGCTGCATGGATATGAACGACCGGGCGCTGCGCTATGTCAATGTAGGCCTTGGCGGGAAAATCAACGGCGTTCCCAGAGAAGACGGATTTCAAATCACCGTAGCCAGTGAAATCATGGCGATTTTGTGCTTAGCTTCCGACCTTCAGGATTTAAAGACTCGTTTGGGGAATATCCTGGTGGCCTATACTTATGACAATCGGCCGGTATTTGCCAAGGATTTGGGTGTACATGGGGCGATGGCGGCCTTAATGAAAGACGCCATCAAGCCGAATCTGGTACAGACGCTGGAAAATACACCGGCGATCATGCACGGCGGGCCTTTCGCCAACATTGCTCATGGCTGTAACTCTATCCAAGCGACCAAGTTGGCGCTGAAGCTGGGAGATTATACCATTACCGAGGCAGGGTTCGGCTCTGATCTTGGCGCGGAAAAATTTTTAGACATTAAGTGCCGGTTTGCTGGGCTGAAACCAAATTGTATCGTGATTGTGGCGACAATTCGGGCACTGAAATATAACGGCGGCGTGGCGAAGGCTGATCTCTCTGAGGAAAATGTGGAGGCGCTTAGAAACGGGATTCAAAACCTGGAAGTGCATGTGGAAAATATGCAGAAATACGGCGTTCCTGTAGTAGTGGCGATCAACCGTTTCGCTACCGATACGGATGAGGAGATCAAAGTTTTAAGCGATTGCTGCGAGCGTTTGGGTTGTGAGTTTGCCCTCGCAGAGGTCTTCGCCAAAGGCGGGGAAGGCGGTATAGAATTGGCCGAAAAGGTGGTAGAGGCTTGTGAAAAACCGTCTGATTTCCATGTATTGTATGATGAAAACCTGCCAATTCAGGAGAAGATTCTCAAGATTGCTCGGGAGATTTACCGCGCGAAGGATGTGTCCTATGCGCCGGGGGCGTTAAAGACCATTGGAGAGATTGAGAAATTAGGGTTGGACAAAATGCCGATCTGTATTGCTAAAACCCAGTATTCCCTGTCAGATGATCCTGGAAAACTGGGCGCGCCGAAAGATTTTACGATCAATGTGAAAGAGATCAAACTCTCTGCCGGAGCAGGCTTTATCGTAGTTTTAACCGGGAGCATCATGGTGATGCCCGGACTTCCCAAGGCTCCGGCTGCATTGAAGATTGACATCAATGAAAAAGGTGAAATAGAAGGACTGTTCTAATGAAATTAAAAGAACGATTTCATCGTTGGAAAGAAAATGTGTCCTGGATTCAGAAGGACGATATTGTAGAGTTTTTTCGTACAACGGATAAATTGATGCTCTTAATCTGTGTTGTAATTTCCGCATTCAGTTGTCTTTTGATGTATTCCATTTACCGTGCCGGATTTGGAAATATACGGATTGTGGTGATGCAGTCGTTTTGTGCGGCATTAGGACTTTGCGCAACGCTGGTTTTATCCACGATAGATTACAAGACAATAGTAAAAATGTGGCCGATTATGGTAGGAGTCGCGGTGGCGCTGGTATTGGCGTTGAAAATACCGGGACTCGCTTACAAGCCGGAGGGAAGCGACGACTGGGCCTGGATTCGAATCGCAGGATTTTCCTTTCAGCCGTCTGAGGTGCTGAAGCTGGTATTCATTTATACTTTTGCTTACCATCTCTCTAAAGTAAAACATAAAATCAATTTTTTCTCTACCTTTCTGTTGCTTTGTGTGCATGGAGCGGTTCCTACCCTTCTCATTATGGACACAGGGGACTACGGTTCTGCTTTAGTCTTTTTGGCCATTTTTATTGTCATGATGTTTGCCGCCGGCCTTTCATGGAAATTGATTACTATTGGTTTGGTGGGCCTCGGAATCGCCGCGCCCTTTGTTTGGCGAATACTTCCGGATTATTTGAAAGAACGGTTTGAAGTAGCTTGGAACCCTTCTTTGGATATGCTGGGACAGGGATATCAGCAGTATCGCGGTCAAGTGGCTCTGGGCTCTGGAAAGCTGACGGGACGCGGGCTGTTTGCGGATAACCTTTATAATGTGCCGGAATGCTACAATGACTTTATTTTTTCCTATATCGGGCAGACCTTGGGCTTTATCGGCTGTATGGTAACCGTTTTCTTGTTAGTCGTTTTGATGGTAAAGATTCTTTTTACCGCCAAGAAGGCGAAAGATGATCTAGGAATGCTGATTTGCTGCGGTGTGTTTGCAATCATCATGTTTCAGACGGTGATTAACATCGGAATGGTGCTGTGTATCTTTCCGGTCATCGGGATTACCCTGCCCTTTATCAGTTATGGAGGAACTTCCTTGGTGATTTCCTATTTGTCCATTGGGATGGTATTGGGCGTTTATCGGCATAATTATTATGAAATGATATTTGACTAAAACGGAGAAAAACTATGAGAGTAATAGCAGGAGAAGCCAGAGGGCGTCGGCTGAAAACCTTGGAGGGAATGGACGTCCGGCCCACTACCGATAAGGTGAAGGAAGGCCTTTTTAACATCATTCAGTTTGATCTGCCGGGAGCGAGATTTTTGGATTTATTTTCCGGTTCCGGGCAGATCGGGATTGAGGCTTTGAGCCGGGGGGCCGAATATGCGGTGCTAAATGACCAGAGCAGGGCGGCCCAGCAGGTGATCAAGGAGAATTTGATTTCGGTGGGATTCTATCAGAGATCCCGCGTGGTGTCAATGGACGCAAAGGCCTATTTGGCAGCGACCAAAGAGCGGTTCCACATTGCTTTTTTGGATCCTCCTTATCACAAGGGGATTCTGCCGGAAATCCTGCCTTTGGTAGCGCAGAAGATGCTGCCTGGCAGCGTTATTCTCTGTGAGCATGAACAGGGTGAATCCCTTCCGGAGGAATTTGGCGATTTTCGTTTGATAAAACAGTATCGTTATGG
This sequence comes from uncultured Clostridia bacterium, assembly GCA_944382885.1. GTDB lineage: Bacteria > Bacillota > Clostridia > Oscillospirales > Ruminococcaceae > Massiliimalia. Next base: position 3,838 of record CALWNT010000183.1, read on the forward strand.
TAAAATTTGTTTGAGCAAATTTATGAATCCGGTAGGTGACGAAGAATGAGGATAGCGGTGTGTCCAGGGAGCTTTGACCCGGTGACGAAGGGACATTTAGACATCATTGAGCGGGCGGCTAAGCTGTTCGATAAGGTGATTGTGCTGGTATCGGTGAATCCGTCGAAAAATTGCAGCTTCACGGCGGAAGAGCGGGTGGAGATGATCCGGCGCTGTACTAGGCATCTGGAAACGGTGGAGGTAGATACCTTTTCCGGCCTTTTGGCAGAGTATGTGGAAAAAGTAGGAGCTTGTGCCATTGTCAAAGGGCTTCGGGCTGTGTCTGATTTTGAATATGAATTTCAGCAGTCCCTAGCGAATAAAAAGCTGAATGCGGATGCTGAAACGGTTTTTCTAACCACCGCTTCACAGAACATGTTTCTCAGTTCCAGCCTGGTGAAGCAGATTGCTTTTTTCGGAGGGAATATCGCTGATTTTGTACCGGCGGAAATATTGGAGCAAATTGTCACTCGCTTGCATAGACAAGAGGAAAATGAGGGGGAAAGAGTATGAATGTAAACGAGATTTTGGATCGGATGGATGATCTGATGGATGGAGCACCGTCTCTGCCGCTATCCGGCGGAAAATGCGTCGTAAATTCGGAACGGATGCGGGAGCTGATTGACGAGCTGAGACTCAATTTGCCTCAGGAAATTAAACAGGCTAAGATGATCGTCTCTGACCGAAAGGTGATTTTGGAGGATGCCAAGCGGGAAGCGGAATCTGTTGTAAAGGTGGCAGAAGAACGGGCCCGCCGTCTGGTGGATGAAAACGAACTCACCAAGAAAGCGAAAGAACGCGCTACCGAGATCATGACAACGGCTCAGACCCAAGCCAGGGAACTCAAACGTGCGGCTAATGAGTTTTCGGAAAATGTGCTGAAAACCGCGGAACAGGGGCTAACGGAGTCTTTAAATCAGGTAAGGACAGCAAAGTCTGCTTTACGCACTCCTGTCAATAAATAAGGGTCAGAAGCAGGGCAGCCTGCTTGGACAATACGATCGATCGTTATGGAAAGCAGAAGAAGTTCTTCTGCTTTTTGTCATATCACAAATCATTTTGCAGTAGGTAGTTGTGAAAGGAGCAGTCAGTATGAAAGTTTTGATGATTAACGGAAGTCCGCACAAAAATGGGTGTACCTATACGGCTTTAAAAGAAGTTTCGGATACCTTAAATGCCCAAGGGATCGAAACAGAATTTCTCCATTTGGGGGTAAAACCAGTAGCCGGATGCATTGACTGTAGGAGTTGTAAAAAGACGGGAAAATGCTTTGTCGATGATCAGGTAAATGAAGTAATTGAAAAGCTATCCCAGATAGATGGTATCGTGGTCGGCTCTCCGGTTTATTATGCCGCCGCCAGCGGACAGGTGACTTCTTTTCTCAATCGGTTGTTTTTTGCAGGAGGAGGCGCTCTGAAGGGGAAACCCGGCGCGGCAATTGTCAGCTGTAGAAGAGGGGGAGCGGCCGCAGCTTTCGATCAGCTCAACAAGTATTTTACCATCAACAGTATGCCGGTAGTGTCTTCTCAATATTGGAATCAGGTGCACGGCAATACGCCGGAAGAGGTAAAACAGGATCTGGAAGGATTACAAACTATGCGGACTCTGGGGAACAATATGGCCTGGCTCTTAAAGTGTATCGAGCTTGGAAAGCAAAACGGTGTCTGTTTCCCGCAGGAGGAAGAGCGAATTTCCACCAACTTTATCCGCTAGGCGAAAAAATTCCTCTCCAAAAGGAAATGGATTTGATTGAAAAAGGCCTTTGCCAGCATTTTGGCCCGGCCGCCGTTATTCGGCGGCCGGGTTCTTTGCCGTTTTACGGCATGTATTTTTTAGATGAGGAAAGCATGTTGGGATCGTAAAATGTAAAAAATGAAATGGGAAACTCCTATCGATTCTGTATAACTTGGAAATTGCGTAAAAGAGAAAAACATGATAAACTAAATAGCTATATGGCAATTATTATCCTACTCAATCGCTTTCAGGCGGATTTACTGTGATTGTTGTATTTCTTTTCTTATTTATTGGAGGTCATTGTTATGTGGATTTGGAAGAAAAAAGTAAACTGACATAGGAATTCGGGCTTGGTAACGCAAGAGAGGGGAGACCGCGCGAAATATTGCAAAAGTACATTTTTGACGGGATTGAGACCTTCTCACATGCGCGAAAGGATGATAAGAATGATGTATAACAATGACACAAAGCAACAGGTTGCCGTATTAGTCGGCATTGATACAGGGGAATACGATGCGGAAGTGTCCCTGCGGGAGCTGGGCGAGCTTACGAAAACCGCCGGCGCTGAGGTAGCGGGAAGTTTTCTGCAAAATTTGCCGTCGGCCAATAACGCTACTTTTGTAGGCGGCGGAAAGCTATTGGAAATCAAAGAATTCTGCGAACAGACTCAGGCGGATCTTTTGATCTTTGACGACGAGTTAACCGGCACCCAGATCAGAAATATCGAGTCCGCTACCGGAATTCGCACCATCGACCGCACCATGCTGATTCTAGATATTTTTGCCATGCGTGCAGTGTCCCGGGAAGGAAAGTTACAGGTGGAACTGGCTCAGCAGAAATATCTTCTGCCAAGGCTTGTAGGCGCCGGGAGCATTCTCTCCCGTCAGGGAGGGGGGATCGGTACCAGAGGTCCTGGTGAAACCAAACTGGAAAGCGACCGGCGACATATCCGCAGACGAATCGACGCTTTGAGCAGAGAACTCAAAGAATTGGAAAAACGTCGGGAACAGGTGAGGAACAGACGGTTAAAAAACAGTGTGACCACAATTGCGATTGTAGGTTATACCAACGCTGGAAAATCTACCCTCTTGAATTTACTCACCAATGCCGGCGTGTTGGCGAAAAACCAGCTGTTTGCCACTCTGGACCCTACCGCAAGGGAATTAAAACTTCCAGACGGGCAGAATGCGGTGCTGATCGATACAGTAGGGTTTATCCAGCGTCTGCCCCATCAGTTGGTGGAAGCGTTCCGTTCCACCTTGGAGGAAACGATTTATGCGGATTTGATTTTGAATATCTGCGATATTTCCGACCCTCAGGTAGAACAGCAGATCAAGGTGACGGAAGAACTGCTAGAGGAGCTTGGCTGTAAGGATACGCCGGTGCTGACGGTATTTAATAAGACTGATTTATACCGCTTTCAGAACATGCTTACGATTACTCCCAAAAGCGTTTTTATTTCCGCAAAGGAAAATAAAGGGATCGACGGCCTGCTTCGAGCGATCTGCGACTGCCTTTCGGATTTGATCTGTCAGGTGGAACTGTTGGTGCCCTATCGGGACACCGGACTATTGGATAAAATTAGGCGTCAGGGGAAAATTTTAAAGGAAGAGTACACCCCTGAGGGGATTTCAGTGACGGCGAATATCGACAGGAAGCTGTCTAAGCTCGTAACTCCCTATCTCGCAGAAAGGAATTGAACTAGTTATGCTGCTTTCCGCAGAAAATATTCAGAAAAACTATACCGAAAAAAAGCTGCTGGAGGGCGTCAGCCTGTATCTGGACGCTGGAGATAAAATCGGCGTCATCGGCATCAACGGAACGGGAAAATCCACCCTGTTGAAGATCCTGGCAGAAGTTGAGGAGCCGGAGGGCGGCTCCATCACGAAAGGGACGAATGTTAAGGTGGGGTATCTGCCGCAAAGCCCGGAATTTTTGGAGCACCTTTCTGTTTTGGATCAGGTGCTGAAAGATCTTCCTTTGGAAGACCGCAAAGAGTATGAGGCAAAAGCGATCCTCAATCAATTGGGCGTGAGAGACTTTGCCCAGGATGTCAGCGAGCTTTCCGGCGGTCAGAAAAAGCGGGTGGCCATTGCGTCCATCCTTCTTTCCCGTTATGAGGTGCTGATTTTAGACGAACCGACGAACCATCTGGATGACGAGATGGTTGGGTGGCTGGAACAGTATTTGAAGAACTTTAAGGGAGCGGTCTTGATGGTGACCCATGACCGGTACTTCCTTGACCGGGTTTCCAATAAAATTGTAGAGCTGGATCGGGGAAAGCTTTATCAGTATGAAGCGAATTTCACAAAATTTTTGGAACTGAAAGCTCAGCGGGAGGAAAGCCTTGCCGCTTCTGAACGGAAAAGGCAGAGCATCCTCAAAAAGGAGCTGGTATGGGTACAAAGAGGAGTGCGGGCCAGAGGCACCAAAAGCCGTTCCCGTCTGGAACGGTATGAGGAACTCAAGAAAAGGGAGCCGGAAGCGGCTTCCGATTCTTTACAACTGAGTTCGATGGCTTCCCGGCTGGGCAATAAAATTGTGGAAGCGCAGCATCTGGAAAAGGCATATGGGGAGAAACAGGTGGTTTCTGATTTCAGCCGCCTGTTTCCCCGGGATGCCAGGATCGGAGTGATCGGTGAAAACGGCTGCGGGAAATCTACCCTCTTGAAAATGCTTGCCGGTGTGCTGCCGCCAGACAGCGGACAGGTCCTGGTGGGAGAGACGGTTCGATTCGGCTATTTCGCCCAGGAATGGGAGGAGATGAACCCGGAAGAAACAGCGATCTCCTATATTCGGAATATTGGAGAATGGGTGGAAACAGAAGAGGGAAAGCTGAGCGCCGCCCAGATGATGGAAAAATTCCTGTTCCCTTCTGATCTTCAGTGGACACAGATCAAGCGGCTGTCCGGCGGAGAAAAGAGAAGGCTGTGTCTGTTGGGAATTTTGATGCAGGCGCCCAATTTTCTCCTTTTGGACGAGCCTACCAATGACTTGGATATCGAGACCCTCATGATTCTGGAGGATTATCTGGAGCATTTTAAGGGCGGTGTAATTGCCGTATCCCATGACCGGTACTTTCTGGATAAGGTTTCAAACAGCCTGTTGATTTTTGAGGGAAACGGAGTGATTTCAGAACACCTGGGAGGCTATACCGATTACCTGGAGGACGGCGGCAGGCAGAATCAGGCTCAGTCTGTGAAAACAGAAAAGGCAAGCCGGGCAAAAGAGGACTGGAAGAAAAACCGGCCGAAGAAACTGAAATTCTCCTTTCAAGAGCAGTATGACTTTGATCATATCGACGATCAGATCGCCAAGCTGGAGGAAGAGCTGCAAGAGCTGGATCGGGAAATGGAAAAACAATCTTCGAATTTTGAAAAACTTTCTGAACTGCTCGCTCAAAAGGAAACGGTCTCTCAAAAACTGGAGGAGCGGACAGAACGCTGGGTCTATTTAAACGATTTGGCGGAACGGATCGCAGCTCAGGAAGAACAATAAAGACAAAGGAAAGACGTATTGATGCAAAAGATAGATACAGAATATTTGGATGAAGAATTAGAGGGGATTGTGGAAGAAACAGATCAGAAACAATCTCAGGAAAATGAAAACAAGCAGGAAAAAATACCGCTTATTTTACAAATTGGAATTGTTTTATTCCTCTGTTTGGTAGGGGAATGGATCGCGCTGTTGCTGCCGATTCCTGTTCCTGGCAGCGTAATTTCCATGATTTTGCTGTTTGTCCTTTTGGCGACAAAAGTATTAAAGGTGGAGCATATCCGTCAAAAAGCGGATTTTATGCTGAAGAATATGGCTTTTTTCTTTATTCCGGCCGGGATCTCCATTTTGGAGTATCTGGATGCTGTAAAGGGAAACATCTTGCCGCTTTTATTGATCTGCTTTCTCTCTACGGTGATCACCTTTGGAGTGACTGCCTGCACGGTGAAGTTTGTCCTTTTCCTTCAGGAAAAATGGATGGAAAGGGGGAGAGAACATGACTGAGTGGTTTGGTTCCCCCTTGTTCGGCATCGTACTCTGTATTGGGGCGTATATGCTGGGAATCTGGATCAACCGGAAGTTAAAAACGCCTCTGGCCAATCCCTTATTGATCGCCATTGTTTTGATTATCCTCATTTTAGAAGTATTTCACATTCCGGTGGAATGTTTTAATCAAGGCGGGGATATTGTTTCCTTATTTTTGGCTCCTGCCACCGCTGCTTTAGCGCTGCAGATTTACCGGCAGATGGACGTGCTGAAAAAAGCCCTGCTGCCGGTGCTGATTGGTTCTGCGGTGGGCAGCATCACTTCCATGGGAAGCGTCTATTTGATGTGCAGACTGTTCCGGTTGGATGAGAAGCTCACCATGTCAATGCTGCCAAAATCGGTGACCACTCCCATCGCGATGGAGCTTTCTGAGCAGGGCGGAGGAATCGTTCCGGTTACAGTGGCAGCTGTACTGGTCACCGGGATTATCGGCGCGATCGCGGCTCCCTTTTTCATCAAACTGTTTCGGGTGAAAAGTCCGGTAGCAGCCGGAGTTGCCATCGGTGCGTGTAGCCATGCTTTGGGTACGACAAAAGCCTTGGAGCTGGGCGAGACAGAGGGCGCTATGAGCGGAATCGCCATTGGCACCTGCGGGCTTTTTACTGTATTATTTGCGGTATTTCTGATGTAGCATGAGGATTGTGGGCAATCGGCACAACTTCTCTCTCTTTGGAGCAGAAAAAGTCATGTATTTTGAGATTTTTTTAAAATAATTGGCTTTTTTCTTGCAAGGGCAGAGGATTTGTGGTAACATATATAAGCATTTAGTATGCCGCCCGATCACTGACGGGTGGGGATTAATGTGAAAATCATTAAAGCGGGCAGTCCTCTGCCGGGATGACGGCAAGAATGTCTGAAAACTAGGAGGAAAAAACATGGACGCATTAAAATTGATCAGCGATCAGAGCTTAAAAGCGGAAATGCCAGTAATCAATGTTGGTGATACCGTGAAAGTACACTGCAAAATTCAGGAAGGCGACAAGTCCAGAATCCAGATTTTTGAAGGTACTGTAATCGCCAAAAAACACGGTGGTATTAACGAAACCTTTACCGTCCGCAGAGTTGCTTATGGCTGTGGAATCGAAAGAGTATTCCCGGTGCATTCTCCCAACGTTGCTAAGGTAGAAGTTGTCAGAAGCGGACGCGTTCGCAGAAGCAAGCTGTATTATCTGCGTGACAGAGTTGGTAAGGCTGCTAAGGTAAAAGAAAAAATTGGCTAATCTCATTTAGCTAACAGTGGTAAGGAAAGGACGGTTTTTCAAAACTGTCCTTTTTTTGCTTTCGGAGTTTGTTTCCCAAGTAGAGGGAATACCGTGGGGATCGGAAAACTGCTGTTTGGAGGAGATGCTGAATGAACCGGAAAATGAGGGGGCTGATGGAATGGCTGGAAGCGATCTTGATCGCCATTGCCGTGGCGCTGTGTATTCTGCTGTTTCTGGTTCGGGTCGTGGTCGTAGACGGAGAATCTATGAATCCCACCCTGCAAAACGGAGAAAAACTGATGATTTCCTCTTTGTTTTACTCCATAGACCGGGGAGATGTGGTGATTATCCGCCGGGGAGATGGCGAGCCTCTCATTAAGCGGGTGATCGCTATTGAGGGGGAAACCATCGATATCGATTTTGAGACCGGAGAAGTCAGAATCGACCAGAAGGTTTTAGAGGAACCTTATATCAAGGAGGCGATCTCCCACACCGGAGAAGGGGAGCAGGATTACCCGCTGGAAATTCCAGAAGGATATGTATTTGTAATGGGAGATAATCGGAATAATTCTCTGGACAGCCGTTTTGAAGAAGTGGGCTTAATCTCAACAGAAGATATTTTTGGAGAGGTGCTGTTTCGGGTCTCTCCTTTCGACCGATTTGGTTTGATCTCATAAAGAAGGAGGAAAAAGAATGCTGGAAGTGCCATCAATTCAGTGGTTTCCGGGCCATATGGCCAAAACCAGGAGATTGATTCAGGAAAATTTAAAAATGGTGGATATTGTTGTAGAGCTGGCGGATGCCAGAATCCCTCAGAGCAGCCGGAATCCGGAACTTTCTAAATGGCTCAATAACAAGGCGAGGGTTTTGGTGTTAAATAAAGCGGATACCGCAGACCCGACAGCGACGCAAAAATGGCTTCAATACTATAAAAAGAAGGGAATTGCCGCTCTTGCCTGCGATTCTCGTTCCGGACGCGGGTTAGAAAAGTTCCTTCCTCTGGTAAAGGAACAGCTTCATGAACTGCTGGAACGCCGGGAGAAGAAAGGCGTAACGGGTACGCCTATCCGTGTGATGGTGGTGGGAATCCCCAATGTGGGGAAATCCTCCTTCATCAATAAAATGGCAGGCTCCAAGCGGGCCAAGGTGGAAGACCGGCCGGGTGTGACCCGTACCAAGCAGTGGGTCAACATCAGTCAGGAAATGCAGCTTTTGGATATGCCGGGGGTGCTTTGGCCCAAATTTGAGGACCCATTGGTAGGGGAAAAGCTGGCTTTCACGGGAGCGGTAAAGGACGACGTCATCGACATTGAGCTTTTGGCTATGCGTCTTTTGGCTTATCTGCGGGAGGAATATCCCAAAGCCATGGAAGAACGGTATAAGCTTTCGGGAACCAATTATCAGGAATTGGATGACTATGAGCTGCTGGAGCTGGTAGGAAGAAAACGGGGAATGCTGATTTCCGGCGGGGAAGTGAATACCGAACGAGCCGCAATCACCGTCATGGACGAGTATCGCTCCGGGAAGTTGGGAAAACTCACCTTTGACCCCATTCCCACGGAAAAAGATCAGAAAGAGGGTTAGTCAGATGGATCTGTTTGCTTTTGACAAAGAGCAGTATGTTCCCTGCCTGTGCGGGGTGGACGAAGCGGGACGAGGCCCTCTTGCCGGAGACGTTTATGCCGCGGCGGTGATCCTGCCGGAGGATTGCGTGATCGAAGGACTGAATGATTCCAAAAAACTGACTGCCAAGAAAAGAGATCTCCTTTTTGATGAAATCCGGGAAAAAGCGGTATCCTACTGCATCGCCACCGCTTCGGTGGAGGAGATCGAGCGGCTTAACATTTTAAACGCCACCTTTCTAGCTATGAACCGTGCGATGGAGGGGCTGAGCCAGAAGCCGGACCTGGTACTGGTAGACGGCAATCGGGACCCGAAGCTCCCCTATCCCACCAAGTGTATTGTAAAGGGAGACAGCACCTCAGCCAGTATTGCGGCGGCGTCTATTTTGGCCAAAGTCGCCCGTGACCGCTATATGGAAGAGGTGGATAAAACTTACCCCCAATATGAGTTTTCCCGTCATAAGGGGTATGGGACAAAGCTTCATTATGAAAAGATTACTCAGTTCGGAGAAAGTCCGGTACACCGCCACAGCTTTTTAAAAAAATATTATCTCCAGCGAGAAAAAGAATCCCGGACCGGTGAGGAGAATCCGGGAAAAAAGTAGGAAGGGCCGGAGAAAATCTGGCCTGTAAATATCTTGTGAATCACGGTTTTTCTATCCTGGAGAGAAATGTGCACAGCCGGTATGGGGAAATCGACATCATTGCCGTCAATCAGGAAAAAATCCTTTTTGTCGAGGTGAAGACTCGGATGGAGGGATTCCTCTATGAGGGGAAAACAGCGGTGACCCGGGAAAAACAGAAAAGGATCTTAAAGACGGCATTCCTGTATCTTTCCGAGCATAAATATCCATTACAGCCGCGGTTTGACGTGGCGGAAATTTATATTACCAAACAAAAGAAAGTGTATATCAACTATCTGGAAAATGCTTATGGAGAAAATGCGCTTTCGGAATCGGATCTATGGTAAGTTTGTAAGTTGGGGAGGAAGCCGGCATGAATGTATTTGACCTGCACTGCGATACCGTATCCGCCTGTTTAAAACAGGGAAAAGATCTTTCTGAAAATGATCTTCAGCTTGATCTTAGAAGAGGCCTTTCGTTTGAGCGTTGGGTACAGACCTTTGCCTTTTGGATCGACGACTGCTACCGGGAAGAAGATGCTTGGAACCATTTTTTAAAGCAGTATGCCTTTTGGAAGAAAGAAGCTTTGAAAAACAGGCAGGAGATGACTTTCCTGTCCGATTCTCACAGGGTGATTCCCCACCACTGCAACGTCATTCTTTCTATTGAGGGGGGAGCGGCCCTGGGAGGAAAACTGGAACGGATCGAGCAGATCAAAAAAATGGGAATCTCTTTCCTTACCCTCACCTGGAATGGTCCGAATGAACTGGGAGCCGGTGTTTCCGGTATGGGAGGGCTGACTCCTTTTGGAAAAGAAGCCGTAAGGGAGCTGGAACGGCAGAATGTCATGATTGACGTCTCTCATCTCAATGAGGAAGGGTTCTGGGATGTGGCAAAGATCGCCCGCAAGCCTTTTCTCGCGACCCATTCCAATTACCGGGAAGTCCAGGAGCACCCCAGGAACCTGAAAAAAGAGCAGGTGCTGGAGCTGATCCAAAGGAAAGGGTTAATCGGAATCAATTTTTAT
>CALWNT010000184.1 GCA_944382885.1 uncultured Clostridia bacterium
TTTCTAACTCGCCATAAACACAAAATAGCGCAAAATCCTTTTCGCGATCAACCCGCCACATACGATAATTCCGCCAGAGCCCAGCCTTACTCTTCCTATCTTCCCTACCGTTACACGCGTTTTCTTCCACAGGCCGTACTTTATCCTATATTATACTATAAACTGCGCTTTATTGGCAAATATTTTTCTGTAAAAATTCAAACCCATGGACTTTAAAAAACTGACAAATCTCACGAAATATAAAAGCGGCAGAAATTCTGCCGCTTTTTCATATTACTCTTCTGTTTTCTCAGAATCCACTTTGGCGGTTTCCTCCATGGTTTCGTCAGAAGCCTCTTTTGCTAACTCAGCCTTTGGCTGATCCGGATGCTGGATCTTAGAAAGTTCATCTTCCACCGTCTGAGGTGAAATCGCTCCAGTCATCAGATCCTTAAAGGTTTTGGCATCAATCTTTTCGTAAATCAAAAGATATTTTGCCACTACATCCAACTGATTAAAATGCGCAGTGAGAATATCTTTTGACCGGTCATATGCTTCGTCAATCAGTCTGCGGATTTCTTCGTCGATTTCAGAAGCCACAGCCTCGGAGTAATTTCTCTGGTGCCCCATATCCCTGCCTAAAAATACTTCGCCTTCCGGCTCGCCGTATACCACCGGACCCAGCTTACTGCTAAAGCCGTATTTAGTCACCATACTGCGGGCGGTATTGGTAGCCCGTTCGATATCATTGGAAGCGCCGGTGCAGATATCGTCCAACGCAACGGCTTCTGCCACACGTCCGCCCAAAAGAACAGACAGACTCTCCTGCATTTTCCGTTTAGACACATGCGAACGATCATCCTCCGGCAGATTCATGGTATAACCGGCCGCCATTCCTCTGGGGATAATGGAAATCTCATGAACCGGATCCTGTGTCGGGCTGTAGTAAGTAACCACCGCATGACCGGCCTCGTGATAGGCTGTGATCTTCTTATCCGTCTCATGCATTTTATGGGATTTCTTTTCCGGACCAGCCACCACTTTGATCGTAGCCTCTTCAATGTCGCTTCCGGTAATGGCTTTTTTGCCTTTTCTGGCTGCCAGCAAAGCCGCCTCATTCATCAGGTTTTCCAAATCCGCTCCGGTAAAGCCGGCTGTGGTGCGGGCAATGGTCTTGAGATCCACATCAAAGCCAAGAGGCTTGTTTCTGGAATGAACCTTTAAGATTTCTTCCCTGCCCTTGACATCCGGATAACCTACCACAACCTGACGGTCAAAACGTCCCGGACGAAGGAGCGCCGGGTCAAGAATATCCCGACGGTTGGTTGCCGCGATAACGATGATTCCCTCGTTTACACCAAAACCGTCCATCTCAACCAAAAGTTGGTTTAAGGTCTGTTCCCTTTCGTCGTGTCCGCCGCCTAAGCCGGCGCCGCGGTGACGTCCTACCGCATCGATTTCATCGATAAAAATAATAGATGGGGAATTTTTCTTTGCCTGTTCAAAGAGATCACGAACCCTGGAAGCGCCGACACCTACAAACATTTCCACAAAGTCGGAACCAGAAATGGAGAAAAAGGGTACGCCCGCTTCTCCAGCTACCGCTCTGGCAAGAAGGGTTTTACCGGTACCAGGAGGGCCCATCAGCAATACGCCTTTGGGGATTCTTGCGCCCAGCTCGCTGAACTTTTTGGGATTTTTCAAGAATTCTACAATTTCCGCCAGCTCTTCCTTTTCCTCATCGGCGCCCGCTACATCCGCAAAGGTCGTCTTAATACCGTGCTGCACGGGATTTTTCATATTTGCTTTGCCGAATTGGTTCATCTTGCCGCCGGCGCCAGCCTGACGGATCATAAAGATAAAGAAGAACACCATCAAACCGATCAATATAAAGGTCGGAATCATGCTCAGCAGCCAGCTGTTGTCAGAGGTCGCCGAATAGTCAATTCCCATACGGTCATTGGGATTCTTTTCATTATATGCCTTTACATATTCGCTGATATCGTCCAAAAACAACTGCGGCGCATGAATCTTATACCGATAGGTAAGTTCCCCGTCCGCATTGGGCGCAGCGCCTTTAAACTCTACGCCATCCTTCAAGGTCAAAACCAGTTCACCGTTTCCTATATCAAGCTGATAATCGGTGACCTGCTCATCCTGAAACAGGTAAATAATTTCAGAATAGGTATGCTCTGACTGAGTTGTTGTCAGCGCTCTTGTCATGAAAAATACGACTCCAATCAAAGCCGCAAAAATCAAAATATAGATAAGCGCCGTTTTCTTTTTATTACTCTGCAAGTTCCCCTTACACTCCTTTAGCTGTTTTTCGTCTGAAAAACATTATTTACTGTATACTTTCGGATCCAATGCCCCGATATATGGAAGATTGCGGTAAATTTCCCCACAGTCAAGGCCGTATCCCACTACAAATTCATCCGGGATCTCAAAGCCCACATAATCCGCCTTAATATCCGGCACCTGTCTGCGCTCTGGCTTATCCAAAAGCGTACAAATACGGATGGAATTCGGTTCACGCTCCATCAAAATCTTTTTGATATAGCTTAAGGTCATACCGCTATCTAAAATATCCTCTACAATCAAAAGATCAAATCCCCGGATATCAATATCCAGATCCTTGATAATTTTTACAGTACCGCTGGTTTTTACGCCTTTTCCGTAACTGGACACGTTCATAAAATCGATCTGGCAATACATGTCAATCGCGCGCATCAAATCCGCCATAAAGACCACTGAGCCCTTAAGAATACTCACGAGGAGCAACTTTTTGCCCTGATAATCTTCCGTGATCTGACGCCCCAGCTGTGCGACCTTTTCCTTTAATTCTTCCTCGGAAACCAATACTTCTAATATGTCATTTCTCATGTCATTCATGGTGGATATTCTCCTTTTCTGTGATTGCAATCAAGCGGGTCGTACTGTTGCTGCACATGGCTCTCTCACTGGCACCAAAGCCCTCTACTGCTACCACACCCTGTTCGTCTGCCAGAACAAACCGCTTTTTTCGTTCTTCGGGAGAAACTCCCGCCTCCTGAAACAGCTTTTTCAAAGATTTGGTACAGCCCCTGTAAGGGAGCTTAATCCTGTCCCCGTCTTTTTTCTGTCTTATCACAAGATTACCATATATTTTATCACAATCCAGGAAAATATCAAATAAATTTTTATAAACTTTATGAAAAGATTGGGAAGAGGTTATTGATAAAGTCTGAATTTTATACACTTTACCGGATTTACTTTTATAGAGTCCCTCTGAAAGCGGTTCTTCAAAATAGGGAACCGGCTGAGAAAGGGCTTCTACCCATACACGCTCTTCCTGCCAGACAATTTGGCGCGTCCGGTCAATCATTAGCTTTCCCCTTTTTTGGTGAAGCATGTCTTCCAGCCAGGAAAAAACGGAAAAAGACGGAGTAATCCCAAATTCCTTCAAATAACAGTCCCACATTCTTTTTCGCAAAGCCGGATGAATATGTTCCAAGCCCGAAACGTCAATCGCTGTTCCATCTCGCCTTTTCTTTTGTTCTTGCTCTCCGCAGCAGGTCAGAAAATCGTTTTCCTCTCTAAAAATCTGCCGGGTGGAAAGAAACGTCTTTTCTAAGGAAGGATTGATTTCCCGCAGCGCAGGAACTACAATATGTCTAATTTTATTCCTGCTATACTCATTGGATAAATTGCTGGAATCCGTCACAAAACGCAGCCGATATTCTTTACAATACCGTTCGATCTCTTCCCGGCTCCAATTTAGTAAGGGGCGAAGGATTCTGCCTCTTGCCTCCGGGATGCCGCACAGTCCCCGCAGTCCGCTTCCTCTGGCGAACCGAAACAACACCGTCTCTAAATCATCGGACAGGGTATGAGCAGTGACAATCCATACTGTTTTTCCTTCTTGTTCCTCGATCCTTCGGGCAAGATCCTGAAAAATACGGTATCGTTCTTCTCTCCCGCATTCCTCCAGAGTCAATTTCTTCTCCTTCGCCAAAGCTTTCACATCGGAGCGATAACAATAGCAAGGAAGGTTCCAGCTTTGGCAAAGCGTCTGGACAAACTCCATATCCCGCTCACTTTCCTCTCCCCGCAGCAGATGGTTTACATGACAGGCCGCCATCCTTGATCTATATCCCATTTGCAGCAGCAGATGGGTCAGCGCCACCGAATCCGCTCCTCCGGAGAGGCCCACCAGCAAAAAAGCAGGTTCCTCCTCTGTCAATTCCGGCAAAGAAACCGGGGGAAAACAGCCGCTTTCCACTTCCTCTTCCTGATGGGTTATCCGCTTTTCTTTACACATCTGTCCCCCATCCTTTCCATCGCTTGTATAGAACGGTATCCGCCAGCTATCATTCCTAAGCTGTGATTAAAACGGCGGTTCTTCCCGATAAAGCTCCAGATTTGAAAATTTGGTAAACTGTCCATCCCAACGAAGATCTGTTTCTCCGGTAGAACCGTGACGGTTTTTCGCCAGAATACATTTCGCCAAAAAGGGATTTTCTACCTCCGGATCGTAATACCCTTCCCGGTATAAGAACATCACGATATCGGCATCCTGCTCAATCGACCCGGATTCTCTCAGGTCGGACAGCATCGGCTTATGATCCGGCCGGGATTCCACAGACCGGTTGAGCTGGGAAAGCACCATGACCGGCACATTCAGCTCTTTTGCCATAATTTTCAGGTTTCGGGTAATCTTGGAAATCTCCTGCACCCGGTTTTCAGAGCGTCCTCCCCCTGACATCAGCTGCAAGTAATCAATTACAATCAGACCCAAATCCTTTAATCTTCTGGCTTTTGCCTTAATTTCAGCCACCGTGATCCCCGGTGTATCATCCAGATAAATTCTTGTTTTCGACAACAAATCGGCGCATCCGGCAAGCTGAACCCACTGTTCGGTATTCAGCACACCAGTCCGCAAGCCTTCGCTTGGGATCTGTGCCTCAGAGGACAGGATACGTCCTACCAGCTGATCGCAGGACATTTCCAAATTAAACAGCACCACGTCCTTGTCGTATTTTTTCGCCACATTGGTCAGCACATTCAGGGCGAAGGAGCTTTTCCCCATACCAGGACGGGCAGCCACCAAAATCAGGTCAGACTTATTCAGCCCTGTCATCATCGCATCCAGCTGATGAAATCCGGATTGCAAGCCAAGATACAGTTCCCGATCCTCTCCGGTCAGCTTCTGAAGGCGGTCATAAATATCGATAATCCCTCGGTCAATGGGCATCAATTCTGTAGTATCTTTTCCCTGACGAATATCGTAAATCTTTTGTTCCGCTATGTCCAGCAGTTGATTTGCAGAGCCGTCTCCCTCTTTGGTAGTTTCAATAATTTCATTTGAGGCTGTAATCAGCCTTCTTCTGTAATATCTGTCCTTGACGATTTCGCAATAATCCGCCACATTGGCTGTAGAAGGCACCAACTCCATCAGCTGTACCAAATAAGCCTTTGCCGCCCCCTCATCCGGGAAAATGGAGGCTTTGTTCACCTCATCCAGAACAGTGATAAAGTCCACCGTTTTAGAAAAGTTGAACATGTTGAGAAAAACCTCAAACAATTCCATATGCTGTTTCCGGAAAAACATTTCCGGTTTCGTAATATGCTCTAAAACCAGGGTAATGCATTCTGGATCGATCAGAAGGCTCCCCAAAACAGATTGTTCCGCTTCTAAGCTATAGGGCAGTTCTTCCAAACCGAATGATGCAGCATCGAATTCAGCCATATTTTTCCCTCCATTTCAGATTACCAACTAAGACAAGATTAGACATTCATCCCATCGATGAATGTCTAATCAAACACCTGTAAAGCTTACTCCTCTACGACAGCTACTGTCATCTTTGCGGAAACTCCAGTATGAAGCTTCACTTCAAAGGAATAAGAGCCAAACGCCTTGATATCCATGCTCAGCGTCACTTTTTTCTTGTTTACTTCGATGCCGAAAGCCTTGGTAACCGCTTCCGCCACTTCCTTGGCAGTGACCTTCCCAAACAGACGTCCCTTCTCCCCTGCCTTAGCAGTAATGGTAACGCTTTTTCCTTCCAGCTTCTTCGCGTCCGCCTGAGCCTGCTCTAAGGCTACTTTAGCATGATGGGCGGCGGCTTCTTCCTTTGTCTTTTTCTCATTCATGGCCTTAGAATCTGCCACAACAGCAAGACCGCGCTTTAACAGAAAATTCTGGGCATAGCCGTCTGCAACATTGATCATATCGCCCTTTTTCCCGGAGCCTTTTACATCCTGGGTCAAAATTACTTTCATCCTTTTTCCTCCTAGTTCCTTCTCAAATAATATCTTAACATATTGATGGAATAATAATTACTGTCTATGTTCAAAATATTCGTCTATCGATCTCATCAAAAGCCGCTTGACGCCCATCATATCCGCATGAGGCACCTGAGCGCCGGCCATGGTCTGATGGCCTCCTCCGCCCAGCTTTTCCATAATCACCTGGACGTTCATACCCCCTAAAGACCTAGCATTGACGTTGATCGTCTCATTTTGCTCAAACAACACAAAAGAAGCGTCCACCCCTGTGATCCCCAACAGCTCATCCGCCGCCTGAGGCGCGATCACCCGGATATCTTTAGAGACTACCTTGCTGCATACAATCGCACAGTGATTGTAGATTTCCGCATTGGCCACGAGTTTGGTTTTATTTTGGTAAGATTCCATCGATCCCGAAAACAGCTTCTTCACTTCCACCGTATCGGCGCCCATCCTCTTTAAATAGGCAGCCGCATCAAAAGTACGGGCGCCTGTTTTCATTACAAAGTTTTTGGTGTCCAGCATAATGCCGGAAAGAAGGGCTTCCGCCTGAAAACGATCCATGACGCAGTGCTCTCCAAAATATTGGAACAGCTCCGTCACCATTTCAGAAGTAGAAGACGCATAAGGCTCATGATAAAAAATCAAAGCACGGTCAATGTAATCCACCATTTTTCGATGATGGTCAATGACCACCACGTTTTTACAGCCGCGGAATACGTCAGTGCTTTCTACAAAGTGGGGAGAATGGGTATCTACCACGAACAAAAGGGTATTTCTTCTGATCTGGTTCATCGCTTCCTGAGGGGAAATAAAGAAATGTTCCTCCTCATTGGCCTCATAATATTCCACCAAAGAACTGGCTAAACATTTTTCCTTA
>CALWNT010000185.1 GCA_944382885.1 uncultured Clostridia bacterium
TTTCCATCATACTCTGATAGGAGTCAACTTTTAAGATACGTACAGCCGCCCCGGCGAGGGGCACGTTTTGGTTCCTTTGGCGTGTACCAAAGGAACCCGTCGTGTCGGGGGCGGAACCCCGACAAACGGAGTTTAGAACCCATAGAGTTCTGTAAGATAAAATCTTATTTATTGTATCGAGATAAACGGCTTTGGTGCTAAACCATTCCACCTCAGAATAGAAATAAAATAGGTCCTTTTGAGCAGGGGGACTGTTCTGTTCAAAAGGAAAGACTGAAAAAGAGGACTATCAGAACGAGGTGGTAACAGTGAAATTATCTCAGATTTTAGAACAGGATCTGTTGGAAAGTCCGGTCAGCCTGCCAAAAACAGTAGACAGAAAGGGCCTTACTCAGAAGGAAGCTGAAAACAGGCTGGCAAAAGAAGGGAAAAACCAGCTTCAGCAGGGGAAAAAAATTCATCCGGCGGCTATTTTTGTCAACCAATACAAGGATATTCTGACAATTATTCTGTTGATTTCCACGGCGGTCTCTTTGTTCCTAGGGGAATATGTGGAGGCGATCGCTATCGCGGTGATCGTTTTAATGAACGGAGTGATGGGATTTTTACAGGAATATAAAACAGAAAAGACACTGGAAGCGCTGAAAAATATGGCGGCGCCTACCGCCAAGGTCTATCGTGACGGACGGATCACCCAGATAAAAGCGACTGATGTGGTGCGTGGAGACCGCATCCTGATCGAGGCGGGGGATCGTATCTGTGCCGACTGTGTGATTTTGGAGTCGGGGGGAATCTATGCGGATGAATCCCTTTTGACCGGGGAATCCTATGAGGTGGCAAAGGAGAAAGCCGCTTCCTTTCATGAGGAAAACAGTCTCAACCGTCCCGACGTGCTTTACATGGGAACCACGGTGACAAAGGGACATGGAGAGGCAGTAATCATTGCCACTGGGATGAATACCCAGATGGGACAGATCGCCCATCTGCTTCGCAATATCGAGCAGGAGGAAACCCAGCTTCAGAAAAAACTGGCCCAGCTGGGAAAATACATTGCCGTCGGCTGTCTTGTGATCTGTGCCATTGTTTCCATTACCGGAATTTTACGGGGAGAGCCGTTTTTAGATATGCTGATCACCGGGGTATCCCTTGCGGTAGCCGCTGTGCCGGAAGGACTCCCTGCGATTGTCACCATTGCGCTGGCCTTGGCGGTGGGCAGGATGGTGAAGCAAAACGCCTTGGTACGGAAACTTCATGCGGTAGAAACCTTGGGCTGTACCAATGTCATTTGTTCGGATAAGACCGGCACCCTCACCCAGAATCACATGACCGCGGTGGAGCTGGCTACTCTGGAAGAGCAGATCAGTCTGAAGGGAAAAATAAATTTTGCAAAAAGCTCGGCGGCTTATGCCTCTTTGATGGGGGCAATGCTCTGCAATAACGCCGTCTATCATCCCCAAACCCATGAGATAGACGGCGAACCGACAGAAACGGCTCTGCTGAAAATGGGGATAGAGGCCGGAATCGATCCGGAGGAACTGAATCGTTCTTACCGCCGGGTATTGGAGCTTCCCTTTGACAGTAAAAGAAAATGTATGTCTGTATTGGTGGAGTCCCCTTCCGGGAAGAAGATGCTCTTTACCAAAGGGGCTTACGATATGATGCTGGAAAACTGTACCGGGGTACGGGTAGGCGGCCGGGAAGAACCGATTTCCGCTTCTCACCGGAACAGTCTCAACAAGCTGAATGAATCAATGGCCCAAAACGCCCTTCGGGTGATTGGAATTGCCTGTAAGGCTGTGGGAGATACCACATCTCCCCAGGAAACCGGTCTCACCTTTCTGGGATTGGTGGGTATGATCGATCCCCCAAGACCGGAGGTAAAAGAGGCGGTAAACACCTGTCGGAAAGCGGGAATCCGTACCGTCATGATCACCGGAGACCACAAGCTGACCGCCTGCGCCATTGCCCGTCAAATCGGTATTTACCGCGGCGGAGATCGGGTGCTGGAGGGGAAGGAGCTGGAAAATTTAAGCGACGACGCATTGTCGGCAGCGGTAAAAAATACCACGGTATTCGCCAGAGTCAGCCCTAAGCATAAGCTTCGCATCGTAACCGCTTTTCAAAAATGGGGAAATATTGTAGCGATGACTGGAGACGGAGTGAACGACGCTCCGGCGGTGAAGCAGGCGGATATTGGGGTCAGTATGGGAAAATCAGGAACTGACGTCACCAAGGAAGCGTCCGATGTGATCCTGCTGGACGACAATTTCGCCACGCTGGTCAGCGCGGTAAAGGAAGGACGCACCATTTATTCCAATATCCGAAAATTCATTCGGTATCTGCTTTCCTGCAATATCGGGGAAGTGCTGACGATGTTTTTTGGAATGCTGTTAGGCGTTCCGGTGGTACTGCTTCCCATCCAGATTCTTCTCGTGAATTTAGTGACCGATGGGCTTCCTGCTATCGCCCTAGGGCTGGAACCTCCGGAACCGGAAATGATGTCCCAAAAGCCAAGAAAAAAGGACGCGGGAATTTTTTCCGACGGGCTTTTATCCAAAATCGTTTTCCGTGGCCTGTTGATCGGCGTTACCACCCTGATGTCCTTTTTGACCCTGTATTCCGCGACTGGATTAGTAGAAGCCGGACGGACGGGAGCTTATTTTACTTTGGTCGTTACCCAGCTGATCAACGTATTTGAATGTAAAAGCGAGCGGCATAGTCTGCTTTCCGTTCCCTTTGGAAACAACAAAAAGCTGTTGGGAGCGGTGTTCGTCTCGTTGCTGGTTTTGCTGACCACCATTTATTTTCCACCTTTACAAAAGATTCTTTCTACGGTATCATTAGAGAAAGAACAAATTTTCATACTGTTGGGTTATTGTCTGATCCCGTCTTTTTTCTCTGTCATTTCGATGGAACTCAGAAGATTTCTGCGGCGGGAAAAAGAGAAGCAGTAACCCGTACCGATGTTTAAAATCAAGGAAATCGAAGATGAAACGAAACATTTTCTGCGGCGGTGTGATGCGCCGCCGCTTTACCAAAAAGGCTGCTGTTTTTCTGACTGGCTGTGTTCTTCTGTCTGGGCTGAGTTCTTCCTGTCAGCTGATAAGCGTTTTACCAGAGGAAAAAGAAGAACAGCCCTTAATGGAAGCTGAACAGATAGAGGGATTTGAAAGCGCGAAAAAAAGCCTTTCTCAGGAATTGCAGAAAAATTACGAGATCTTAGACGATGCGGTGTACCGTCTGGAGGACGAGGTAAAATTCCGGAATCTGCATCAGGATGACGTGAGAAAACTGGTGGAGTATTACAAGGCGGATCATCCGGAGGTATTTTGGCTGAATGCGGAGTACAGTTACGCATTTAACACCGTTACGCAAAAAATTTCTACAATACAGCTGAATTTTACCTATCTTCAGGGAGAAGAACAACAAGAAGTCTCTTTTGAGAAAGAGCAGATTGAGGAAATGTCCCGTGAGATCGGGGAACAGGCAGAAGTGATCCTTTCAGGAATTTCCTCTGAAATGTCTGACTATGAGAAGATCAAATATTTTCACGATTATCTGGCTTCTTCTGTCAGCTATGATACTTCTGCGGGTTTTCAGCACACGATATACGGCGCGCTGGTGGAAAAAAAGGCGGTCTGCGACGCACTTTCCGGGACTTTTAAG
>CALWNT010000186.1 GCA_944382885.1 uncultured Clostridia bacterium
GGAAAACAAGAACTTTGCGGTTTCCTCCCAGGGAAAAAACCGCAAAGTATCTTTCCTTTTATTTTAGATAATCGGGCAATCTACACCAGGCTGGTCCCGATTCTGGGGAAGCGTCCTCCGGCATTCCTCCCAAAATCAAACCGCCGTCTATTTTAACCACGGTGCCGGTGATATAGCCCGCATCCTCAGAAATCAGGTATTTCACCAAGCCCCCTACTTCTCTGGGGGTTCCCATCCTGCCGGCAGGAATCTTCCGGGCGAAACGGGAAGCGGTAAGCTCCTCCATCGTAAAGTTTCCACGGATCGCCGTGGCTCCGGGCGCGATGGCGTTGACAGTGATCCCATAGTCGGAAAGATCCAGCGCCAGGGTTTCCACCGCCCGGTTTAAGGCCGCCTTCATCCCGCCGTAAAGGGGATCCTCCGGATAAGCCCGAATCCCTCTGGTGGAGGTGATAAAGATAATCCGTCCTGGAATCTTCTGTTCCGCCATATGGTTGGCCGCCACCTTGGTGCAGAGGATGTAGCTGCGGTAATCCAGATTGTAGCTGAAATCGATGTCCTCCGCCGTCAGCTTCAAAATGCTGTTGTGCACTGTCAGCCCGGCGTTGCAGACGAGTACGTCCAGCCTTCCCAGATCCGCGATGGCCTGGGCGGTGACCGCCTCGGGGACGTCGTCCTTCTCCATCGAAGCCTGATAGAAATAGCACTTTCTCCCCAGCCCTTCGATTTCTTCCTTTAAAGTAGTTGCTTCGTCCAGTTTTGTATTGTAGGTAAACGCGATATCATATCCAGCCTGAGCCAATGTCTTCGCGATCCCCCGGCCGATGCCCCGGCTGCCGCCGGTGACAAACGCTGCCTTGCGCATAGTTCCGCCTCCCCAAATGGGCGGAGGCTCTCCCAAAACGCCGAAAGCCTCCGTCCCCTCCTTTTTTATTTAGCCTTTCAAAACGATTTCAGTGTAGCACAGAAATCCATTGGTTACAAGATATGGTTTTGACAAAAAATCCGGCCCAAAATTGTGACATCTGTAAACAGGATTCCTTCCGGGATCATCCTTTGACCGCGCCGGCAGAAAGACCCTGGATATAGGATTTCTGCAAACACATGAAGATCACGATAACCGGAATAATGGAGAACAGGGAGCCTGTCATCAGAATATTCCACTGTTTAAACGCCGACTGATCCAGAAACATTACCGCCAAAGGCAGGGTAAATCTGGTATCATCTCTCAAAATGATCATCGGCCAGGTAATACCGTTCCAGGAACTGATGAAGTTCATCACACCGATGGTTCCCACAACCGGCAGCGCCAGCGGCAGATAGATGTTCCAGTAAATCCGGAAGGTGGAACAGCCGTCCAGCTTGGCGGCCTCAAACAGCTCGTGGGACATGGACATAAAGTAGTTGCGGAACATGAATACCGCGAAGGGCCCCGCGCCGTTGACGATGGGAAGCAGCAGCCCGATAAAGGTGTTGTCCAGATTCAGGTTTACCATGTTGATGTAAAGGGGAATCTGAACCGTCAGGCCCGGTACCAGAATCAGCGCCACATAGGTCGCGAAGACGATGTTTTTTCCTCTGAAATTGATCCTCGCCAGGGCGAAGCCCACCATCGAGTAAATGACCACTACGCACAGCACGCAGACCACCGAAAGGGAAATGCTGTTGACGAAATATTTCGCGAAGTCCAGCTTCTCCCAGACCTCAGCGTAGTTTTCAAAATGAATCCCGTCTTCGGGGATTGGGCTCGCCAGGTTCCCCAAAGCGTCTGTCTGGCTTTTTAAAGAGGTACCCACCATCCAGAAAAACGGGTAAAAGCAGGCGACCGCATAAGCGAGAAGTACCACATGCTTCACTAAAGTAGCGATAGAAAATCGTTTTGGACGTATTGACATGGTTCCCCCTCCTTATGTATCCGATTTGAAGCCTCTGATACTGATGACAGACAGCACCGCCGTCAGCAGGAAGACGCTCCATCCCATGGCGCTGGCACGGCCGTAGGCCGCGTCCTCAAAGGCCGCCGTATAAATCAGTGTCCCCACCACGTCTGTGGCTCCGCCGGGGCCGCCTCCGGTGAGCACCCAGATATTTTCGAACATCTGGAAGGCTCCGTTGAGCTGCTGGATGACGGTAATCATGGTCATCGGCTTCAACAAAGGCCAGGTGATCTTCAAAAGCATCTGTACTTTGCTGGCGCCGTCGATTTCAGCCGCTTCATAATAGGTATTGTCGATGTTGGAAAGCCCCGCGTAATACAGCATCAGGGTGCCGGGGATTCCGCTCCAGATACAGGTGACGACCACACCGATCAGAGCCGTTTTGGGGTCGCCCAGCATCCCCTGTTTTACCACCAGAAAATCCAGGCCCAGGGTATCAAACATGGTGTTGAGAAAACCTTTGGCGCCGAACAGCCCTTTCCAGACATAGGAGATACCTACGCCGGAGGCTACCATCGGCAGGAAGTAAATGGTTCTGTAGAAGCCCGCGCCCCGCTTGATGTTGGTCACCACATAGGCCAGCACCATCGCGATGGGGATGACGAACACCATCGTCAGGGCGCCGATCTCTAGGTTGTGCAGCAGTCCCGTCCAGAACAGCTTGGTGTTGATGGGGTTTCCGTTGGCCAAAAAGTTTTTGAAGTTATTCAGCCCCTCAAACCGGGCGGTACCGGCAAAGTCAACGCCGGACCAGTTATAGAAGCTCAAAAAGATGGAAAAACACACGCTGTAAAGACCTACGCAGAGAAACAGGACGATTCCCGGCAGGCAAAAGGCATATCCGGTCAGGTTCTCTTTGATGCGGTTCATCTTTCTTTTGGATATTGCCATCGAGTACACCTCCTATAGGAAAGGAGAGGGCAATTGCCCTCTCCTTCTTTTTTGAATCAGCAATTTTCTCTCAAAATATCAAGCATTAGTTACCGCTTGCAGCCTGAGCTTCCGCGTTCTTATCAAAGTTTGCGGCAACCTCCTCGGCGGTCAGCTCGCCGGTAATAATTTTCTGCATATCGTTGTAGAACTCTGTCCACTCTGCTTTACGGCCGATGGTGCCTTCCCAGTTATCTACCTGCCAGCAGACGTTTGGTTCGTCGCTCATGGCGCTGTACATATCCTGCAAAGCGGGATCCAGCATGCCCAGTGTTTCGTCGGTCAATTTCGCCGCCGGAACGACATAAGCGCCGTTTGCGAAGGTGGAGATGCCTTCCGGATCTTCGGTGATGTACTGGATAAACTGATATGCTTCATCCTGATATTCACTGTCTTTGGAAATTGCCATTGCGGTCAGCGGGTCGGGGTTGACCGCGAAGCCTTCCGCCGCTACGGAGCCTTCCATTGCGGGAACGATGAAGGAGGTGACTTTGGAAACGTCCATACCCATTGCGCTGAGCTGTCCGTAAGTAAAGGTACCGCCTAAGAGGTAAGCCGCTTCCCCTGCCGCGAAGGACTGGTCGCCGTCGTCGATGGTCTTGGAAATGGTTCCGTCCAGAATACCGCCGGATTTGACTAATTCTTCAAACATTTTCAAAGGCTTGATATTTTCCGGATCGCTCATCTTTTCGGTACGGTTGACAAGCCCCGCGGATTTGTCCACGCCCAGATACATCGCTTCGATGGCTCTGCCCATCCAGTTGTAGTAAACGTCCGGCAATCCGCCGCCGAATACAAACCCGCCGTAATCGGTGTTTTCCGCGACCTGTTTACAGTTTTCGATAAACTCTTCATAAGTCTTGGGCGCCTCGGTGCTCACGCCCGCCTCTTCCAGAATATCGGTGTTGGCGAAGATGGTAAAGAATCCGCCCACGTCCAGCGGAATGTGGTAGCAGTCGCCCACGTTCAGGCTCTTTACCACGTCGCTCTTTTCGGGGTCGTTGGCCCAGTTTTTCACGTCGTTTTCCGTAACGATGGAACCGTTAAAGGCTGTGGATGAGAATTTCGCCTTGTAGTCGTCGGTGATTTTGTCCGTCAGATTCACCAGCACGTTTTCAAAGCCGATACCTCTGGAAGCCCACCAGTGGATCAGGTCCGGCAGGTCCCCGGAGTTTGCCGCGGCCGTTACCTTCTGCTTATAGGTTTCGTCCGGAGAGAAGGCCTGCACCTTAATGGAAACGCCGGTGTCCTCCTCAAATTTCTCCGCCGCCGCCTCAAAGCCGGGCGTCATGGCGATTTTCCAGGTCCAAAGCTCCATCTCTTTTTTGCCGGAATCCCCTCCGCCGGAACCGCCGTCTGAGCCGCCGCACCCAGTCAGACCCGCCGTCATCAGCATCACTCCTGCCAGAACAGACGCGAACAACCTTTTCTTCAGTTTCATAAAACTACCTCCCTACTGTTTCAATAGTATCGTTTTTGCCATATCGTTCTTTGTTCTTTCCAGAACCATTTGATATATTTGATTTAGCCCAGAAATTACAAAGTCGTTTGATGTGTTTTATTATTATGCATCCCACCGGAAAAGTCAACAAAAAAAAGAAAAAAAGCATATAAAATTGTTAAAAATAGATAGTTTCACAAATCTCAAGTCATTCTGTTGTGAAAAGTAAATAACAAAAACAGAAAATTCTTCTTTATTTGATATATCAATGTCGATTTTTGCGGAACCAAACCCCCGAAAACCCTCTTTTTTGTTGTGCTAATTTCATAAATTTTAACTTTTTTTCATTTTAGTATTGACTTTTAGAATAAATTGATATAATTTGAATGTATCAAAGAAATCAAACAAATTATGACAAAGGAGGGAGAACTCAAATGGGGAATGGAAAAGCCAAAGCGCTGTATCAGGTCATTATTGAAGACCTGATGGAAAAAATCCAGAACAAT
>CALWNT010000187.1 GCA_944382885.1 uncultured Clostridia bacterium
TTACGGCAAGGGGAGCCGGGGTTGCCAACCAATTCGCTTTTGAACTGATCAAGGCTCTGCGGGGAGAAGAAAAGGCCAGTGCGGTTCAGGCGGCGGTGCTATGGGAATAACCCCGGACATCAGACAGTATAAAAATGAGCTCCGGCAGCAGTACCGGACGCTTCGCAAAAGGATGACGCCGGAGGAAAAAAGACAGAAGGATCAGGCGATTTTTGAGCAAATTACGGTTTCTTCTTACTACAAACAGGCACAGACGCTGCTCTGCTTTGTTTCTACCCCGCTGGAAATTGATACCCACCGGTTGATTGATTTTGCGCTTTCTCAGGGGAAACGGGTCGCTGTTCCCAAGTGCCTGGATCAAGCTGGCACCATGGCGTTTTTTGTGATCCGTTCCTTTGACGATATGGAGAAATCCACCTTTTCGTTATGGGAACCCAGAGCGGAAAAATGTGAAGCGCTTTTGGACGTTCGTGCTTCCATCTGTATTGTCCCTGGTTTCTCCTTTGACCCGGAAGGATACCGTCTGGGATATGGAAAAGGGTATTATGACAGATTTTTGTCAAAATATAGTGAAATTAAGATCGGAATATGTTATAATAACTGCGTTGCGCCTAAATTGCCTCACGGGCGGTTTGATGTACCAGTAGATTATCTGTTCACGGAAAAGTATGTGAAAAAAATCAAGAAATAGCGGTTCCCGGCGTTGCAGGAAAAAGAATAGCCAAATCGGAGGAGTGGTTTGCGTTTTTGGCTGTTTTGTCAGTAATGGAGGAATTACATGGACGAGTCAAAGAGGATGGAAGAGGAAAAGCTGGATTTATCCCAGGCTCAGGAATCCCAAACAGAACAGGAAGAAAAGAATCAGGAAGAAAAGAATCAGGAAGAAAAAGAGCAGGGGAAAAAGTTTGTCCTGAACATTGATGAAAAGGTTTTTGCGGATTTTGGAGAGGCGGAGCCTCAGCAGGAACAACCGGCAGAAAATACCGAAAAGACCCAAATGGTCGATTTGAAAGAACTCAAGCAGCCCCAGACGGAGGAAGAGGACGGCCGGCAAAAAACCCAGCTGATGGACGCCGTCTCGGAGGATACGCCGACCTATCTGGAGCAGGAACCGGTGAAGAAGGAGCGGAAGGTCCTCAAACTGGTTCTGAAAATTTTTGCGGCGCTGTTGATTCTGGCGTTCTGCGCCCTGACCTCTATGGGGATTATTTATGCCTTCGGGGATATTTTCGGCTTAGGAGAATCAACAGAACCGATTGTAGTGGACATTGAGCAAAACAGCTCTGTGACGGAAATCGCTGAGCTATTAGAGGAAAAGGGAGTCATCAAGTACCCGCTGGTGTTTCGCGCCTATATCAAATTTGAGGAGCCGGACGCGACCTTCAGGTTTGGTACGTTTACCCTTCATCCCTTTATGCCCTATGCGGATATTATTGCTATGCTGAGCCAAAGCGGCGAATCGGATACGACGCCCAGCGTTACCATTGTAGAAGGCGACCGTGCGGTAGACATTGCCCAAAAGCTGGAGGAAAAGGGAATTTGCAGCGCGGAATCCTTCCTGGATGAAGTGAAAAACGGGGATTATTCTGAGGAATTCTCTTTCCTCCAAAATCTGCCCGACCGGAGCACCAGGCTGTTCCAGCTGGAGGGATATCTCTTCCCGGATACACACAATTTTTATGTCGATACTCCCGCGGAAGAAGTGATTCAGCGGTTATTGGGGAACTTTGAGACAAAGTTTACCGATGAGATGATGGCCCGTGTGGACGAGCTGGGGGTTACTCTCGACCAGCTGATTACCCTGGCTTCCATCATTCAGGCGGAAGCGCCGGACGTTTCTCAGATGAAGATGGTATCTTCCATCTACTGGAACAGGCTGAATAACAGCGAGGAGTTTCAGCGGATGCAGTCCGACCCCACGGAAAATTATGCCGAACTGCTGCTGGAATACGGAGCCAGTGAGGAAGTGGCGGAGTCTTACAACACCTACAGCTCTCACGGCCTGCCGCCGGGAGCGATCAATAACCCGGGTCTGGACGCGATTACGGCGGCCCTCTATCCGGAAGAAAGCGACTATTATTATTTCTGCACCAATTTGCAGACAGGGGAGTTTTTCTACGCTTCCGATTATGCGACCCATCAGGAGAATCTGGTAAAAGCGGGGCTTTCTGAATAATCAGACCTGCGTTTCAGGGAGAGAATGACAAGGCGGTACCGCCTTGTCATTCTTCTGAGTAAAGGGAGCAAGATAAAATGAAAAAGGAGAACGTGATGGTGAATAAACCAGAAGTGTTAGCGCCGGCCGGGGACTACGAACGGTTCCTTTCCGCGATTCAATATGGAGCAGACGCCGTTTACCTGGCTGGAAAAGAGTTTGGGATGCGGGCGGCTCCCACCAATTTTTCCAATGAGGAATTAAAAAAGGCTGTGGAATATGCCCACAGCCGGAAGGTAAAGGTCTATGTAACCTGCAACACCCTTCCCAGGAATGATGAGATCGAACGCCTGCCGGAGTATCTCCGCTTTCTGGAGGAGGTGGGGGTAGACGCCTGTATCGCAAACGACATCGGCGTACTCTCTCTGCTCAAAAAATATGCTCCGGGCATGGAAATCCATATTTCTACCCAGGCGGGGATTGTCAATTACGAGACCTGCAACGCCTTTTATGAAATGGGGGCGAAACGGGTGGTGCTGGCCCGAGAGCTGTCTTTGGAGGAGATTCGCCAGATCCGCCAAAGGGTTCCGGAGGATTTGGAGATCGAGGTGTTTGTCCACGGAGCGATGTGCATGTCTGTCTCCGGAAGATGCCTGCTGTCCAACTACATGATCAACCGGGACGCCAACCGGGGAGAATGCGCCCAGCCCTGCCGCTGGGGGTATTACCTGATGGAAGAAAAGCGTCCGGGAGAATATTTCCCGGTCTTTGAGGACGAACAGGGCTCCTATATTTTAAACGCCAAGGATTTGTGCATGATCGATTACATCGACAAGCTGGCAGAAGCCGGCGTCACCAGCCTCAAGATTGAAGGGCGGGCCAAGTCCTCTTATTATGTGTCGATGGTCACCAACGCTTACCGCTGTGCGGTAGACCAGTATTGTCAGGACCCGGATCATTTTGAGCTGGAAGGATGGATCCGGGACGAGGTCTTTAAGGTAAGCCACCGCCGTTATTCTACCGGCTTTTTCTTCGGCCGGCCGGATCAGTATTACGAAAACGGGGGCTATTTAAGGGAGTACGACGTGGTGGCTATGGTGGACGGATATGAAGACGGCTATCTATGGTGCACCCAGAAAAATAAATTTTACGTAGGGGATGAGGTGGAAGTCGCTTCACCGGGACAAAAGCCCTATCTGATGAAAGTAGAAGGGATTTTGGACGAAGAGGGCAATCCTCTGGAAAACGCCTGTCACCCCCATATGAAATTAAAGCTGCCCAGCGCCAAAAGCTTTGAGGCAGGCTCCTTTATCCGGAAGGCCAGAGAGGATTTGAATAAACGGGCGTAAGGTCCGGCGCAGTGAGAGCAAGGAGGGGCGAACTCTCCTTGCTTTTTTGACTTCTTTTGATAAAAGTCTCTTTCCCCATACCTCGTAGGGATTGGCATAATCAGGCGGGATCTTCCGTAGATATGAAATAGATCAAATCGGAGGAAGTGAAGGAATCGGATGAAGAGGAGAAAGATCTGGGCCGCTTTTTTGCTGTTACTCTGCTGTTTGGCACTTCTCACAGGATGTATCCCCCAAAAAGAGGATGGGAAGCAGGCGGAGGAGTTTTATCCGGTGGCGGAGTTTCCCCTTTCCCCAGTCTATCAAAAGTCCGGGGAAGAGACAGGGGAGAAAACGGCCTATCAGCCGGTCAATTACGAGGAAATGAAGGGCGTTTGGGTTTCTTATCTGGAATATAACACTCTTTTTAAGGGCAAGGGGAAAGAAGACTTTCAAAAGGCGGCGGCCGCTTTGCTGGATGATATTAAGGGACGGGGGTTGAATACCGTCATTTTTCAGGTGCGTTCTCATGGAGACGCCTATTATCCCTCCGACTACTATCCCTGGTCCAAATATGTTACCGGCACCTACGGAAAAGACCCGGGCTATGATCCCCTCGCCCTTTTCCTGGATTTGGCCCATGAAAGGGAGCTGTCTGTTCACGCGTGGATCAACCCCTATCGGCTGGCTGGGGGAGAACAGCTTGCCTCCCTCTCTCAGGACAGCCTTTTAAGACAGTGGTATGAAAATGAGGAATATATGCGTGAGAAAGAGGGATATTGGTATTTGAATCCCGGCAGCACGGAGGCACAGCAGCTGATTCTTAACGGAGTCGCCGAACTGGCAGAGCGTTATCCCATAGACGGGCTTCAGATAGACGACTATTTTTACGTGATCTCCCCGGAAACCTACGGCCATACCCAAGACCAAGCCAGAGAAAACACCACCGCTCTGGTGCAGGGGATTTATCAGGCGGTAAAAAGCCGGAATGAAAGCGTGCTGTTTGGCGTCAGCCCGGCCGGGAATTATCTCGACATCCCCCGATCGGATACCACCCAGTATACCGATCTGGTGACCTGGTGTACGAAGCCGGGGTATCTGGACTATGTCATGCCCCAGATTTACTGGGCGCTGGATGATCCAGAGGCTCCCTTTGAAACCGTTTTGCAAAAATGGGAGGAGCTGGTCAAGCAGGGAAGCACCCGACTTTATGTGGGGCTGGCCTCTTATAAATTCGAAGGCACCCAGACGATGGAACAGCAGCTCAGCTGTCTGGAAAACGCTTCAACCGCCCAAGGGTACGCCCTGTTCCGGTACGGCAATTTGAAATAACGCTGTCCTTTTTGGAAAACCGGGAAGAAAAACAGCCTTCTGTCCAATCTTACGTGGACAGAAGGCTGTCTGCTAATCAGAGGCCTTTTGGGGAGAGGCCCCGTCATATCTGGCGATCAAAAATTTGGTTTTGATGCCCTGCTGGGTAAACTTTTTTTCGTGTTCCGTCTGGATATTTTCGATCTCGGTTTCGCTGTGCAGATCATAGGTCTGAAACAGCAGGGTAAAGCCGCTTTCCTTTAAATAATCCAGAGTATCCCCAAAGAGGCCGTCGTCGTCCGTCTTAAAGTAGAGCTCGCCGCCCGGCTTTAAAAAGGTCTGATACCGTTTAAGCTGTCTTGTATGGGTCAGGCGTTTTTTATAATGGCGGGGTTTCGGCCAGGGATTGCAGAAATTGATGTAGATCCGCTCCACCAGATCCTTTTCGTCCATGATATTGAGAATTCGCTCGATATCATAGGCCGTTAAAATAATATTGTCGATCTCTCTTTCCGCCTTTGCGAATTCCGCTTTGACATGCCGGCAGGCAGTGGCCAGCACCACGCTTTTCATGTCAATGGCGAGGTAGTTGATTTCCGGGTGCTTCGCCGCCAGCTCCGCCGCGAAGTTCCCTTTGCCGCACCCCAGCTCCAGATGAAGGGGCTGCTGAGGACGGGCGAATTTCTCTTTCCAGTTTCCCTTTTGGAAAGGGTCGTCGATAAAAAAGGGGGAGCTTTCCAATTCTGGT
>CALWNT010000188.1 GCA_944382885.1 uncultured Clostridia bacterium
CGCGGCCTACTTTTGCTCGCTCAAAAGTAGGCAAAAGAGCTTCACTCAGACGCCGTGAAGGCTTGGAGTGGGTCTTAAAAGTTGGCTCCTAACGGAGTACAACAGAAAATATTAGTTACTGCCAAAACACCCTCCAGCCCGAGCGATAGACTGAATTTTTCCTTGTTGATATGGTTAGGAGAACACTTTAAAGACCCACAGAGAGCCCCCGCGGCGACTGAGCGGCGCCCTTTTCCTCAATTTTGGGCGAGCAAAATTGAGCCGGGGTGTGGGGGCGGCCCCCCACAAACGGAGTTTAGAACCCATAGGCTTCTGTAAGATAAATTTCTGTTTCGTTTTTTACCATAAAATTTTTTCTATACCAAAAAAATTATTGCTTGTATTCATGGAGAAAATATGCTAGAATAAAGACAAAATTATCAGTTTGTTTTTATTCTAAGGAGCTTAAAGATGCCAAAAATCGCCTATTCTGAAGCACAACGAGAACAAATCAGACAAGCGCTTATTGTTACGGGATTTGAATTGATGACAAAGCAGGGAATCCAGCACACCACTGTAGAACAGATCTATAAAAAAGTGGGGATCTCTCGAACCTTTTTTTATTCCTTCTTTCCCACAAAAGAAGATCTAATCGTCGAAGCGCTTTACCTACAGCAGCCCAAACTGATTGCCTATGCACAGAATTTGATGGATGATCCCTCTCTAAATTGGAGGGAGGCTGTAAAGCGATTTTTATATTCCGCCTGTTACGGTGAAAAGTCCGGCATTATCGTCCTTACAATGGAAGAACAGCAGCTTATTTTTAAACGTCTGTCTGAGGAAAACTACAGGCTTTTTCGGGAAAAACAATTTGGGCTTTTTAATCGAATTTTTGAGACTTTTGGTGTTCGAGCAGATACAGAACAGGTTCAGTTGCTTCTGAATCTGTTTTTAGCGGTTATTATCATCTGCCGTGCCCTCCCGGATACGCTGCCAATGTTTGTGCCGGAAGCAGGCGATAAGACTGTTGAATTTCAAGTTGAAAGTATTTTGAATTATCTGGAATCGCTGAAAAAATAAGATTTCCATTTCCTGTTAAATAGATTGCTTCTGCCTGAATTTTATGTTTTGGCATAGGGTTAGGGCAGATTTTTTATCACATCAATAAATACAAATTTATAATTTTATCTTTATTTAGCAATTTAAAAACCTTATTAAAACACGAAGTTTCTCTATTTTTAATCACCACATATATAATTTTTCTTATAAAGTGGATTATTAAGCCGTGATCACAGTCGGTTCCCGGTTTAATAGAAATAAATATTGAACGATCAGGAGGAAAAAATCATGGGATTTTTCAGCAAACTATTCAAAGGACCCGAAATCGATATGGACAAGAGCAACACCAACGCTAAAAAAATGCGCGTCCTCTTTAACCAGGTGGTAAAAGATGGAGACGATTACCGGCTCATCTTTGGCTATACCGAAGACGTCCGCAGATTCAATTATGGTTTCGTTCATGGCAGCAAATCTAAAATCGGAAATCTCATTGTCGGCTGGAACGAAGCGTCTCAGACAATCGTGGTAGTTCCAACTGTTCCAGATTTATCAGGGTGCGGAGATCCTGCCTATTACCGCCGTTCGGAAATTCTCAAAGCCTATCGGAACAAATATCCAACAGACGCTTTTATTATTTATCCGGATAAAAAAAATTATATCGGTATCAACGCCTATGACTGGCTGGAGGACGAATCGCTGTATGTCTATGTAGAACAGGAAAAAGAATTAGCGGCCTTTACGGACTTCTTTACCACCCGTTTCGCGACAAAGTGAGGTGGAAAATGACTTTGAAAGAAATTGGAATAGTCTTACTTGTCCTTATTGTCATATTTCTTTTCGGACGGCTTTGGTTTCATCTGGTAGAAGCAGTGTTAAACCGCATCAAAAAACTCTTTACCCACCGCAGAAAACCTCCGGCTTGGCATCCTTTTCCGTCAGAAAAAGATGAGGAATAAACCTTGTCTTTAAAAGCAAACAGCACATTGGGGCGGACCTTTTGTCTGCCCCAATGTGCTGTTTCGCTTTAGAAACACAGTCTAAGTGTTTCTCTATTTTGTAAAATATTCCACACCGGATTTAAAGATCAGCTGGTCTTTATCTCCCGGTACATTTTTACAGATATTTCTGCCGATACGCTCGCTGTGTCCCATCTTACCAAACACACGGCCGTCCGGAGAGGTAATTCCCTCAATCGCCAGTACGGAGGTATTCGGGTTAAAGGAAATATCATAGGTCGGGTCGCCGTTTAAGTCTACATACTGGGTAGCGATCTGACCGTTTTCCGCCAGCTTCCGGATCAGTTCCTTATCCGCTACAAATCTTCCCTCACCGTGAGAGATGGCAATGGTATGAATATCACCCACATTTACGTTGGAAAGCCACGGGGATTTGTTGGAACAAATTCTCGTATGCACCATCTTGGACTGATGGCGGCCGATGGTATTAAAGGTCAGAGTCGGAGAATCGTCCTCCATCTCTACGATCTTGCCGTAAGGAACCAGCCCTAATTTAATCAGTGCCTGGAAGCCGTTGCAGATTCCCAGCATCAGTCCGTCCCGGTTGTTCAGCAGTTCATGTACATTCTCCGCAATGCTGGGATTGCGGAAGAAAGAAGTGATAAACTTGCCGGAGCCCTCCGGTTCGTCGCCGCCGGAAAATCCGCCGGGAATCATAATGATCTGAGACTGTTTGATTAAATCGTTAAACGCCTGAATGCTTTCTTCAATCTGAGCGCTGTTCTGATTTTTCACTACAAAGACGGAGACATCAGCGCCGTTGCGTTCAAATACCCGTGCGGTATCATATTCGCAGTTGGTGCCTGGGAATACCGGAATCAATACTCTCGGTTTGGCGATCTTCGCCGCCGGTTTCACTCTCTGTACCACTGTATGGTCGGTAACAGTATTGAGCCGTTTATCAGTGGTCTTAATGTTGCAGGGGTAAACCGGCTCTAATACCTTTTCATAATCCTGCTGCAGGTCGTACAGACGAATCGAGGTAAAGTCCGGGAACACGATGATATATTTGCTGGTGGTCACACCGATGATGTCCAAATCGTCACCGTGATAATCGCTGTCCAGTTCCAGCACAAATCCGCCTGGAACACCGTTGAATAACAGCGTTGTGTGAATCTCTTTCTGGAGCTTCACGCCAATGCTGTTGCCCAGAGCCATTTTTACCAACGCTTCAGACACACCGCCGGAGGTCAGCGCAAAGGCGGCGTTGACGCAGCCCTCTTCTATGAGTTCTTCTACCCGGTCAAAGACCTTTTTCACACTCGCAAAGTTCGGTACACCTTTTTCGTCATATTCCGGAATAAGCAGAGCGATTCTGCTGCCGCTCTCTTTAAATTCCTGAGAAACTACTTTGGAAGCGTTCGCTGTGGAAACCGCAAAGGAAACCAAGGTCGGCGGTACATCCAGATCCTCAAAAGTACCGGACATAGAGTCTTTCCCTCCGATCGAACCGATCCCCATTTCCAACTGCGCTTTATACGCACCCAAGAGAGCTGCCATCGGCTGTCCCCAACGATCTGGGTTATTCTGGGTGCGTTCAAAGTATTCCTGGAAGGTGAGCCAGCAATGATGGCAGCTTCCTCCCACGGAGACTACCTTCGCAATCGATTCCACTACCGCGTACATTGCCCCTAAATAAGGACTCTGTTCACTAATATAGGGATTAAAGCCCCAGGCCATCACAGAGGAAGTGTCGGTCTGTCCCTTCAGCACCGGAATTTTCGCCACCATCGCCTGAGTTGGTGTAAGCTGTTTTTCTCCGCCGAAAGGCATCAATACCGTTCCCGCACCGATAGTGGAGTCAAACCGCTCTACCAGACCCTTCTGAGAACAGATATTCAGGTCTGTCATATGCTTATACCAGTTTTCCACCGTGTTTTCATAATTGTGTACCGGTTTTACCGACTGAGCGGTAATGTGGATATCGGTATATTTCTTCGCTCCATTGGAATTCAAAAATTCTCTGGAGAGGTTTACAATTTCATTTCCAAGCCAGTTCATCCGCAGTCTTGGCTCTTCGGTCACCTCAGCCACAACAGTAGCCTCAATATTTTCCTCCTGTGCCGCCGTGATAAAGGCGTCTACATCCTTCGCGCGGACTACGCAGGCCATTCTCTCCTGAGATTCGGAAATGGCAAGTTCGGTGCCGTCCAGTCCGTCATACTTTTTCGGAACCGCGTCCAGATTGATCCGAAGTCCATCGGCCAATTCCCCAATGGCTACCGAGACGCCGCCTGCACCAAAGTCGTTGCACCGGCGGATCATTCTGGTAACCTCTGGTTTCCGGAACAAACGCTGCAGTTTTCTTTCTTCCGGCGGATTTCCCTTCTGCACCTCAGAGCCGCAGCTTTCAATGGATTCGATGGTGTGGGATTTGGAGGAACCGGTCGCGCCGCCGCAGCCGTCCCGTCCGGTCTTTCCGCCTAATAACACAATAATATCTCCGGCGTCCGGCACTTCACGGATCACGTTCTCCGCAGGAGCCGCCCCCACGACGGCGCCGATTTCCAGACGTTTCGCCGCATAACCCGGATGATAAATTTCCGCCACATGGCCGGTAGCAAGTCCGATCTGGTTTCCGTAAGAGCTATAGCCCTGAGCCGCCCCTACGACAATCTTTCTCTGAGGAAGCTTTCCTGCCATGGTCTCTTCTACCGGTACCAGGGGATTGGCCGCACCGGTAACACGCATGGCCTGATACACATAGGACCGTCCGGACAGCGGGTCGCGGATCGCTCCGCCCAGACAGGTAGCCGCACCGCCGAAAGGCTCAATCTCTGTAGGATGGTTGTGCGTCTCGTTTTTAAACATCAAAAGCCAGTCCTGCTCTTCTCCGTCTACATCCACTTTGATTTTTACAGAGCAGGCGTTGATTTCTTCTGATTCATCCAGATCTTTCAAAAGGCCGTCTTTCTTGAGTTTTTTCGCCGCGATGGTTGCAAGATCCATCAAGGTCACCGGTTTGTCTGTTCTGCCGGCATAAAGCTCTTTTCTGGTGAGCAGATAATCGTTGTAGGTTTCTGCAATAAATTCGTCGTCGATGGTTACCTTTTCCACATTGGTTAAAAAGGTGGTATGACGACAGTGATCGGACCAGTAGGTATCGATCATACGGATTTCGGTAATGGTCGGATCGCGCTTTTCCGTATCTTTAAAATAGCTCTGGCAGAATTTGATGTCATCCAGATCCATCGCAAGACCGTAATCTTTCACAAATGCATTCAGACCGGCTTCATCCAATGCCGTGAAGCCCTCTAAGGTTTCTACAGAGGTGGGTGTATCGTAAGTGACGTTCAGTGTGTCCAGCGTATCTAAAGATGCTTCCCGGCTTTCCACGGGATTAATGAGGTAAGTTTTGATTCTGTCGAACTCTTCTTCTGTCAAGGTTCCTTCCAGCAGATAAACCCTGGCGTTTTTCACAAGGGGACGCTTATCTTGGGTCATGATGCTGATACACTGCGCGGCAGAATCTGCCCGCTGATCGAACTGCCCCGGCAGATATTCAATGGCGAACACCTTTCCGGAGGTTTCCGGAAGCTCACTGTAGGTCACATCTACAGCCGGCTCTGAAAGGATTGTTCTGGTGGCGGCAGCAAATGCCTCTTGGGATAGTCCCTCCACATCATAGCGGTTTAAAAGCCGTACCTTTTCCAAATTTTGAATGGACAAGGCCGTTTTTATATCGCTTAACACATGATTCGCCTCTACGGCAAATTCCTCTTTTTTTTCAACGTACACTCGAAAAACTGACATTTGACACACTCCTGTAAGCTTGAAACTCTTCATTCCTGTTAATTTAGTCCTGTTTTTAAAAACTCCAGAAGCCCTGCGAACACTGGGCCCTCTGTCCTATTTCCGTCCTCCCCAAAAGGTCCAAAAGACAGAAACTATTTTATTCTCTTATATTATAGCGAAATTTCCCAAAAAAGGGTAGTCCTTTTTTGAAACTTCTCCCAAAAATAAGCTAAAACAAAATATTTTTTCTGAGATTCTACTTTTTTTCGAGCAATTCGCCGATACAGTGATCACCGCTGATCTGTGTGATCCTAACCGGAAGGATCTTTCCGGTCAGTGGTTCTTCAGACGGAACAAAAACAGGGATGTAGTTTTTGGTGTACCCTTCGGTTCCCTCTTCGGTCACCGTGTGCTCAAACAGCACGTCGTAAATCCTGCCGATCCGACTGCGGTAGAACGCTTCCCGGGTACGGTCGGTAGCTTCGATCATTTTCCTGCTGCGCGCTTCCTTCTCTTTCCGGCTGAGCTGTCCGGCAAAAGAAGCGGCGCGGGTACCCTGACGAATGGAATAAGCGAATACATGGGCTTTCGCAAAGCCAATTTTCTGGGCAAATTCCAAAGACTTTTGAAATTCCTCCTCTGTTTCTCCGGCAAAGCCCACCATAATATCAGTGGTAATGGAGCAATCGTCAAAAACGGTTCGGAGTTTTTCCACTAAATTTTCATAAAAGGCGGTGTCGTAATGACGGTTCATTCGCCGAAGCGTCTCGTCACAGCCGCTTTGCAGAGAAAGATGAAACTGGGGACAAAACTTTTCCTGCGCCGCCATCCGTCGGATGTCTTCATCCAACAAAAGCTCCGGCTCCAGCGATCCCAGCCGAACCCGCTCTACTCCATCAATGGAACAAGCCAGCTC
Source organism: uncultured Clostridia bacterium (assembly GCA_944382885.1). GTDB lineage: Bacteria > Bacillota > Clostridia > Oscillospirales > Ruminococcaceae > Massiliimalia. The sequence continues at coordinate 6,706 of CALWNT010000188.1, forward strand.
TACCGCATCAATCAGGCGCACCTCTGTCCCCTTGCCGTAGGAAGACAGATTGATTCCCACCAGCACAATCTCTCGATAACCGTTTTTCACCAGCGTTTCCAGCTCTGCCCGTAAATCCTCCAAAGACTTGGAACGGATCGGTCCCCTGGCCTTTGGAATGATACAGTAAGAACAGTACCGGTCGCATCCATCCTCAATTTTCACAAAGGCTCTGGTCTTTTCCGTAAAATGCTGGGCACTCATCTTTTCAAAGGGCTCGTCTTTTTGGTGTGGGACAATATCCACAATCCGCTTTCCGGTAATCAAATACTCCCGGATACGGTCAATGAGAAAGCTCCGATTAGAGGCGCCCATCACAATATGAGCATCCGTGAGCGCCGCGGCGTTTTCCGGAAACGCCTGAGGCATACACCCTGTCAGTGCAATGACCGCATCCGGGTTCATCCGCTTCATCCGATGCAGCACCTGCCTGGTCTTTTTATCGCCGAACGCCGTCACCGTACAGGAGTTGATGACATAAATATCCGCTTCTTCCCCATCCGGAACGACATCAAACCCCTGGGCCAAAAATCTAGAACGGAGAATTTCTGTCTCATACTGGTTTACCTTACAGCCTAATGTATAAAATGATACGCGCATATCGAATTCCTTTTCCTACTAATTTTTGTATTTTAATGGCAATGATAGCCAAGTTTTTAAAACATATTTCACATTTTCATATTATAAATATAGTCAATTTATACAAACAATCGCGTTTATATTCAGTATTATAAATGATTCGTACATATTTTACAATTAGCAGTTGACTTAAAAGAATCAAACTGATATATTTAATTTATAGGCAATATGGATAGTCTGAACGGCAGACTATAGAGGATTGCCCAAAAAGAATTAAGGAGGAATTTTCCATGAAAACAGTTCAGATCCTTTTAGGTAGTATTAATGACGTAAAAGACTTTGTAAACATTTTAAACAAGTATGAGTTTGACGTTGATTTGATCTCCGGAAGATATGCAATCGATGCGAAATCCATCATGGGTATCTTCAGCTTGGACCTCTCTAAACCGGTTACCTTGCAGGCTCATACCGACGATGTTGGAGCATTCTTCGAAGATATCGACAGATTTATCGTAAAATAAGCGTACACATTCCAGATATGTAAATGCGTTTCGCAAAGCGAAATTCGCTTTGCGAAACGCATTTTTCTTGCTTTTCTTTCTGAGGAATCTATAGTATAATAAACACCATAAGCCGTACGAAAATCCCACTGAGACTAACACCAAAAATGCGGCTGTGTTGGTAAGGTTCATTTCTCGATCTACCGAATATACAAATAGTATATCTATATAAATATTTACCGAAAGGATTCATATGACACCTTTTTCTTATTCCTTTGAAAAACTCAGCGAACGCATTTCGGTCTGTGTAACACCAGAGCATAAATTCGGCACCGACGCCTTTTTACTGGCGGATTTTGCCCAGATCCGGCGGAAAGACGTAGTCTGCGACCTGGGTACTGGATGCGGGATTATCCCTCTCATTCTCACTAAAACCGCTCAGCCCCAGAAAATTTATGGAGTAGATATCCAGCCTCAGGCCATCGCTCAGCTTCAAATCGCCATAGAACACGCAAAACTCACTCATATTGTCCCAATCTGCAAGGATTTAAAGGAACTGAATGAAATCCCTGCCGGTTCCTTAGATGCAATCACCTGCAATCCTCCTTACAAGGCCAGTAATACTGGGATTTTAAGCGAACTCACAGCAGATCAGATTGCCCGTCACGAAGTCATGTGTACCATTGACGATATTTGTCAGAAAGCCTCCTGCCTCTTAAAATTTGGCGGCAAATTATGTCTCTGCCAACGTCCGGAACGGCTGGCAGATGTGATCTTTGCTATGAGAGCAGCAAAAATCGAGCCGAAACGCCTTCGTTTTGTGGCCAAAACCGAAAAAGACACCCCTTGGCTTTTTCTAATAGAGGGAAAAAAAGGGGCCAAACCCTTTTTGCAGGTGCTCCCTACTCTGCCTGTCTATGAAGGCGAGGAGTTTTCGAAAGAAATGCAGCGGATTTATGCCTGGGAAACTCCGCAAAGCCCAAAATAAAGGAGCGATGTTCTATGATCGTTCAGATACCTGTATCTTTGAGAAAAAATTTTTCAGATCTCTTTTCCGGACAGACAGATACGATGATTCAGTCCTGCTTACAGGGATTTCACGGAACCTTTTGGACGGATCATCCGAAAGATCCCTCCTGCGGGAGGATTCTCTGCGGGGATTTCTGCTTTTTAGGCGGAGATGCTTCTGCCTCTGGGGCGAAGGAACTGATTCGGCAACTGGATTGTCCTCTAGGGCAAAAAATCCTCATTTTTGTCCCCTCCTCACCGGAGTGGGAAGCCCTTTTGCGTGAAACCTATGGGGATCAGCTTGTGTGGTCACGCCGTTATGGACTAAAAAAAGAAGATGTCTTTGATCGAAGCTGGCTTAAGTCCCTTATTTCCTCTCTTCCAGAAGGGTATCGTCTCCAACAGATCAATGCAGAGCTCTATGAACCTATCCTTGCGCAGGGGTGGTGCCGGGACTTCGTCTCGAACTTCTCTCCTGAGTCCTTTGCTCTGCTGGGGCTGGGATTCGTCGTTCTAAAAGGAAAAGAAATTGTCGCCGGTGCTTCCTCCTACACCCGTTATCGGGATGGAATTGAAATCGAGATTGCGACTAGAAAAGACCAGCGGCAACAGGGACTTGCCGCCATCTGCGGCGCGGCGCTGATCCTGGAATGTCTCAATCGAGGGCTTTATCCCAGTTGGGATGCGGCCAACCCGGTTTCCCTTCATCTTGCCCAAAAGCTGGGATATCATTTCTCGGAAGAATATCCCGTCTGTTTTTTGTCTTTTGACGCCAATGCTCACTGATAATAACCACCTCATTCATCGTTTCAAATCAGAAAGGAATTTCATTATGTCTCTCCTTTATGTGGTAGGCACGCCTATCGGAAATTTACAGGATTTCAGCCCCAGGGCAATCGAAATTTTAAAGCAGGTCGATTTTATTGCGGCGGAAGATACCCGCGTGACTCTAAAGCTGCTCAATCACTTCGGTATCAAAAAGCCGTTAGTCAGTTATTACGAGCATAATTTGAGAGAACGGGGAGAGTATATCCTCTCTCGGATTCAGGGAGGAGAAAGCTGCGCCGTCGTCTCTGACGCCGGGATGCCCTGCATCTCCGACCCGGGAGAGGACTTGGTGCGTCTTTGCGCCAATGCCAACATTCCGGTACAGGTGATTCCAGGTCCCAGCGCCGCGATCTCTGCTTTGGCAATCAGCGGGCTTCCTACCTCACGCTTTACCTTTGAGGGATTTCTCACCACCAATAAAAAAGGGCGGATGGACCACCTGAATGCGATGAAAGAAGAAACGAAAACCATGATCTTTTACGAAGCGCCCCACAAACTTCTTCGTACACTGGAAGATATGTCGGCAGTATTCGGCCCAGACAGAAGGATCTCCCTGTGTCGGGAGCTGACAAAGCTTCATGAAGAGGTGATCCGCACTACAGTGGGAGAAGCGCTTTCCCGTTATCGGGAAAGCGAAAGTATCAAGGGCGAATTCGTCCTTGTAGTAGAAGGCTGTATGCATCAAGAGAAAGAATATACCCTGGAGGACGCCGTCGAACTGGCCAAAAAACGGATGGAGCAAGGAGAAAAGGCGACAAACGCCGCAAAAGCCGCTGCGAAAGAAACGAAATTTTCCAAAGCGGACATCTATAAGCGCTTAATCTAAGCTGCCACAAATTGCTCCATTTTTTGATAATCTAATAAACAACAAAATTTTTGGTTCCGACGCGAATCTGTCACACCATTGTCACAAAAGATTGATAAAGTAATCATGAGAAATGATCTGATGTAAAGGAGTAGAGACCATGTCAAGAATACTAGTCGTAGACGATGAAGAACGCATCCGCGATATTATTAAACAATATCTGGAATTTGAAGGTTTTTCTTTTGACGAGGCTGAGGACGGAGTTATCGCCTATGAAAAAGCGAAAGCCCAAAACTTTGATCTCATCTTGATGGATATTATGATGCCAAATTGTGATGGTATTACGGCCTTAAGAAAGATTCGGGAATTTTCTGATGTACCGGTCATTCTGCTCACCGCCAAGGGGGAAGAATATGATAAGGTATTCGGATTTGATCTGGGTGCAGACGACTATGTGGTGAAGCCTTTCAGTCCCAGAGAGCTGATGTCCCGCATCAAGGCAATCTTAAAGCGGACACAGCCCCCGCAGCAGGAAAAGAAACAGGTCTATAAATTCCGTACTCTGGAAGTAAACCCCAAATCCTACGAAATCAAAATTGACGGTCAAAAAGTGACAGTGACTCCGAAAGAATTCGAACTGCTTCTATTCTTTATCCAAAATAAAAATACTGTTATCACCAGAGACACCATTCTCAATAAAATTTGGGGTTATGATTTTTATGGGGACAGCCGTACAGTAGATACTCATGTAAAAATGCTCAGAAGCAATCTGGGGGAATACCGCGACCTGATTAAAACCATTTGGGGCGTAGGCTATAAATATGAAGAGTATTAAAAGTCTTAAAGGGATTAAAAGTATCAAAATCAAAATCTGGGCGGCGATTTTAAGCGTCACCATTTTGGTCATCCTCTGCATTTGGATCTCTCAGGTCATTCTGTTGGAAGAATTTTATCTCGCACAGAAAAAGAAGGACATCCAGTCCACTACACAGGAAATTTTACGTATGATTTCTTCTCAAACCAGCACGGAGGACTTTACCGAACAGCTCAAAACCATTGCCGCTCAGAATAACTACTGTATCCAGATTTCAGATATCTCCGGGAATTCCATGATCAACGCGGTTCCAGAGGGATCTGCCAATATTTTGATGGATGAAAATTTTGTACGCCGCCCAATTCTGGAACGGCTTTTAAACAGCAATCAGACTTATTATCTGGAGGAAGGGCTTCGTTCCAGCTTCGGCACCAAATTTTATGTAGGCGCCGCCTATCACATCGACCGGGAAAATGAGTATGTGGTCATGGTAGCGGCGACTTTGGCGCCTGTCAAGGAAGCGGTCTCTACGATCAGACAGCAGTTGATCGGTATTACTTTGTTTTTGATTTTGATCGCCACCATTGTGGCCTTTCTGATGGCCCGTTCCCTTACCCAACCGATCTTAAAAATCTCAAACGCCGCCAAGGCAATTGCCAAAGGACAATTAGACACGCGGGTTTCTGTGAAATCTAAAGATGAAATCGGACAGCTTGCCGATAATTTCAACATCATGGCGAAAGAGATTTCCAAAGCAACCACTCTCCAGCGGGAATTGGTGGCAAATGTTTCTCATGACATTCGCACTCCTTTGACTATGATTAAAGGCTATGCGGAAACCATCAAGGATCTTACCGGAGACAATAAGGAAAAACGGGAAAAGCAGCTGGATATCATCATAGAAGAAAGCAACCGATTGAATGTCTTAGTCAACGATATTCTGGATTTATCCAAGCTCCAGGCCGGGCAGCTGACGCTGGAGTACAGCTCCTTTGATCTTTCCAAAACGCTGCGGGATATTATGAAGAGATATGATCTTTTGGTCTCCAATGAAAATTTCTCCTTTCATTTGGATGTTCCCGAAAGCTGTGTCGTCTACGCAGACGAAGTGAAAATACAACAGGTCATCTATAATATCGTCAATAACGCCACCAACCATACCGGAGAGGACAAGCAGGTTTTCGTCTCTCTGGACGATTACCCGGATCGTGCTGTTGTTCGGGTACAGGATACCGGCGTAGGGATTAAACCGGAGGATCTTCCCCTCATCTGGGACCGATACTATAAACCCTATAAGAAAAATGACCGGAAGGGTATGGGGACCGGACTAGGATTATCGATTGTCAAAGCGATTCTAAACGCCCATCAGCTTCAGTTCGGTGTTCACAGCGTGCTGGGACAAGGAAGCACCTTCTGGTTTGAAGTGAAAAAAAAGAGTTCTTAGTGCGTTCGAGCAGCGAATTTCAAGTACCGAAATGGAGTTATACAAAATTTTTTCAATCTGTTTAACTCTATTTACCGTCATCTAAAAGAAGAAGCCCCATAAAGCATGGATTGCTTTATGGGGCTTCTTCTTTATTCCTCGTCTGGTATGACGAGCATCTCATGTTGCTTTAACCGCTCTATCATAAGACTTGTTGTTCCATTCTTTGTTGGAAGCGTTACTTTTATGGGGCCGACCGGAAAAGTTTCTTCACAATAATCCATCGTGTTGCAACCGCTGAGATTGGTCAAGTGGACAATCCTTCGTCCAGGCTGACGATAGATCCGGCAATCCAGATAACCAGGTCCTTCCACAACCAACGGCCGTTCTCCTCCCAGTGTCCAAAGTATGGCGTTCGCCAATAGCTGTCCATGATCTGGCAAGCCACAACGTCCATAACAACGGTCGATATCAGCCGCAAAATACACTACTCGAGAGCCGCTTTCCAGTGTTCCTGCAAAAATTGTCCCAATATCAGGACGTTCTTCCCGAATCCAGCTGAATTCAGGAGGATAGATGGGGAAGGAGGGAATGTAGCCTGCTATCTGCTTCAAAGGCCCTTCAGCCTGAGTCATGCAAAGGCCACCTCCAAAGGGCAGTATCCTCGTTTTCTCAAAATCGGAAAAGATCTCATGGCGTTTGGATGGTAACAGAAGGTAGCTGTGCGCACCGGCTCGTTCCCAATCTGGATCTACCTGTCCAAAGGTGCCGATCTTTTTACCGCTCTGCTTTAAACCGGTCAATTTCCATAACCGGTCATCTGCCGAAGGCTCTCCATCCTCGTTACAGGTCGCCGACACGCCAGTGAAAACCAAGCCTCCTCCCTGTTTTACAAAGTCGCAGACGTCATCCAACTGTTTTTCTGTCAGAATAGCCAGATCCGGCAGAATCAGTGTCTTCAATCTACCAACATATTTCCTGATATCTGAAGCATGGATAGGCAGATATGGCAATCTCGCTCTGGTAAGTGCCCGAGCAAACCCACGCCAAGGCAGCTCCACCTTGTCCCGAGCCTCATTTCGACCGTAAAAATCAGAATTTTCCTGACTCCAAATTAGGCCGACATTGGCTAAATCCTCCCGGTGATACAAGAATTCCTCGTGTTCTTTGTGCCAGGTGAAAATTTCCGTTGATGTTTCAAACTGCCGCTTATCGTTTTGCCCGCCGCCTATATGATGGAACCAGGGAGATATCCCGCCGGAAATTCCCTCCAACATCCACATCACAGTTTCAGGTGCAGGATTCGCACAAAGGCGAAAAGTTAGCGGACCTCCCACATAATGAGCCATACTCTCTGGAACGACGATATCTTCATGGGAAGCGAGACGCAGAAGGGAACCATTCTGCCCGTTTTGTTCAAACCCGTTGAGCGGATCCCGGCGCTGATGGTCGCAAAAAATGATCTTTGCCCGCTTACACAGCTCTTTGATATCAATCAAGCTTTCTCCAGCATGGTGGGGATTGGCGTTAAACATACCGCACCACAGGCAATCTTCTCCGCCGGCTTCCTGAGTAACTGCGTTAAAAGCATCCCAAATTTCCGTCCTGCGCTTTTTGCTCCACCGCACCCAGGTGCGATAAACCGGGTCTTCCCAAGAAACCTTTTCCGGCAATTCCAGTCCACAATCCTCCAGAAAGGCCTTTTTACAGTTGTCGCAGTAACAGATTTGGTTTCTTCCCAATCCCTTCCAACTATTGTCGGCAAATCCATTTGGATGATACGCCTCAATAATCTCCCGAAGCACACTGGGAATATATTCTCGATAATATCCGCCGTTTATGCAGGAGATGTATCTGTCGTGGTACAGAATAGGGCGTCCATCGCGATCTACACAGAACCAGTCAGGATGTGCGTCGTAAAAGTCTTTATGGGCGCGGTTGATATCCATGCGGGCAATCACTACCAAACCAGCTTCTCTGGCAGCATCTGTAAATTCTTTAAAAAAGTCCCGATTCCCTAAAAATTTCGCCCGTTCCTGAAAGGTGCAACTGCTGGGATAATAGGCAATAATCCCGCCGCAGTTTACGATGACCCCCTGCACGTGAGTGCGTTTCCACTGTTCTCTCCAGAAACTCAAATCGCAGCGCACCGGGTCGTCTTCTGTCAAATTTGTCTGTCCCCAACGAAAAGTCGTTTGATACCAGGGTTTTTTGGCGTTTTCCCCTTCATTTCTCTGTTCCATATTTTTCCCTCCTATTTCCGCCTCAATAAAACTATGTTTCTTTTTCTGCTTATGATCTGATACTGTCAGTCCGGCCTTGCCGAACCGAATTTTGCGCCATAGATAAAAATATCTCCTTTTGTGTTATTCTCTGTTTGTCTCCTTCCAAATCCGGCAGAGGGAAAATCCATACTCATGCTCCCGATTTCATTCTGTCAACATTGTTTCTATCGTCTGAAAATTATAGTAAAACACAAAAAATTATTACTTATTATACACAATCATCCTGACAAAATCAAGAAGGAAGCTATCTCTTTTACAGATAGCTTCCTTCTTTCCAATTCAAATACTTTTTAATTGTAAAAAATCAAGTTACTGTACATCCAGGATAATAGTGAGTCAAAATCTGCCGGTAGCTCCAGCCGTCATATCTGGAATATCCTAAAGCTCCCACCTGACTCATCCCCACGCCGTGCCCCCAGCCATTGACCGAGAACGTAAAGGTGGTTCCGTTAAAAGAAATCTGCGCCTTGCTGCTTCTGAGTCCCATCAAATTTTTTAAGGTATTGCCCGTTTTCGCCTTCCCGCAGATTTTGATATCATCTATAAAATTTCCGTCTGTATAGCTCTGGATCACAAACCATTCTGCGGGATCCAGAGAAGTATCATACCCGTTCGCAGAAAGCTTGCTTCTCACCTCTTCCACAGAATAGGTAACCACGCTGGGCTCCTCGTCGTATTTCGACACAACTCCGGTAAGATAGGGGATATACCCTCCCCAGACATACTGAGCCCCCTGGGTGTGCAGCCCACTGGAAGCATGATACAGCGTTTCCGCCACAGAACCGTTATAGTAAACCATTTCTCCAATTACCTGCTCTACCAGCCTGACCGTAGCCGCAGAAGGGGTCTTAACATAAATATTGGTAGGAATGCTCCCACGGTTATTATAGCTTTTTACAAAGGAATGACAGGCAACCGCCTGAGCCTTGTAGGCTTCATGATAATACGGATATCTGGAGGCGTCGGTGTTGGTTCCCACAATCTCGGCCTGCACCATGCTGGAAACCACTACTACAGCGTCCGCCTTATAATTCACACCCCCTACCTGAATAGTAAGGGTCTTTCCATAGGGCGTATAGGCAGGCATATTTACCTTTTCCTCTAAAGGGTTTCGCTCCGCCGTTCCGGGCGTTTGTGAAGTTTCCCCCGATTCTGAACTTTCTGGCTCGGAAGAAACGGGTTCATCCGGGGTATCGTCCAAAGGCGGGCCTTCTACGCCTGTGCTGGGGCGGGTATCCGCGTTTGTGGTCCCCTGGAGATCCTGTTCAATCGCGTTGTTTTCCGGAGAAGCGGGTTTTGCCTCTACCGGCGCAGAAACCTCATTCTGAATCAAGTTCTCTTTCCTGGCAGAGCTCTCTGCCTGAGATTCTTCGGTCTGAGAGGAAGATGCATCTACATAAACGCCTTCAAAAGAATAGTCAGAATAGTCGATTTCACTAGAAGCGTTCTCCTGTTCCAAGGAAGTCTCCCACTGTGCCGCCGGCAGTTCTCCTCCGCTATTTACAGCGGTCTGCCTGGCGCCATAAACCGCGGTAGCGGAAAACACCAGTGCGGCGCACAACAATCCGACCAGCTGTTTCAGACTGAATTTCATAGGTTTGCTCCTTTCCGCTTCTTAGCTGTAGGGATTTTCTCTTCCTTTCTTGTCATACCAGGCATTCGGCATTAAAGGCTCAGACTGATAGGTTGCGGAAGCGATGTCAAAGCTCTCTTCCGTTTCCCCAGGACGAAGCTTTCTTGCCACTACTGCCAAACGTCCGTTTTTGATTTCATAATCACAGGTAGACAGGGTAATATACTGATCGTCTATCGTATGGGGAATATCCGTTTGGAAATAGCTTCTCAGATTCACCTGCTCAAAAAAAGCGTCATACTCTTCCTGAGTTGCAAAATCATGGACGTCGTGATAGGCGAAGGCGGTTTCCGTCGTATCCGCAGCATCCACCATAAACGCCGCCAAAATCACATAGTCAGCTTCTTTATAAAGGGTGTCAAAATGGATGATAGGATGTTCTTGATAGTAATCCAAAGATTTATATTTTCGGATCGGGGAGAAAAACTCACCGTTATTGGCGCTGTGCCCGTAGATGACGATATTGTCGCTGTTGCCGTCCTCTGAAATCGTCGCGCGATAGTCGGCAAACACCGTACCTAAACGGTGATAGTTTCCATAAAAATCAGTTTTTAAATATTTTTCATTATCCGTTGTCTGCATCACCGGATAGTCGATATCCGTCCCGTCAATCTGCACCCAACCGATAAATTCAGAATTCATAGAATAAAGCTTTAAAAACTTGTCCTGGATATTCTCCGGAAGTTCATCCCGTTCCGATTCCGGGACGGAGACATTGATTTGCCCTTTCAGTTCGTCCCTGATCTGTCCGGCCTGATAATAGGTATAAAACTGATATCCCAAAACTCCTCCTGACACCAGAAAGACAACTAGACAAATGGCAATCAGGATATTATAAATCCTTTTTTTCGATTTGGTATTCTTCTGTATTTTTTTTCGTTTCATCTTAATTTCCAACTTAAAAATCCAAATTCATCTGTCCTAATCTGACCCTAATGCGTTTTTAAACATTCTGATATTCTTTTTCCGTTTCCTCTGGCTGCTGGATGGTCAAACGAACCATATTCATAGCGTTTAAACAGGAAAGGGTTCTGATATAAGCCCGTTCGTTCCGGTTCCGGGCAAACTGATACCGTTTGCACCAAACCTTACCGTGATGTTCCACCGCAATATAAACTGTTCCCACCGGCTTGCCTTCTACCGCCCCGGTAGGCCCCGCAATCCCAGTAATAGACACGTTGAAATCCGCGCCGCTCTTTTGGGAAAGTCCCTTTGCCATCTCTACTGCGGTCTGCTCGCTGACTGCACCCCAACGTCTGAGGGTCTCTTCTTTTACCCCCAGCTCCTGATGCTTGATATGATTGGCATAAGTCACAATCCCCATGTGGAACACTTCAGAAGATCCGGAAATTTCAGTGATCTTCCCCGCCAAAGTACCGCCGGTGCAGCTCTCCGCGGTGGCGATAGTGAGCTTCTTTTCCCGCAGGAGTTCTACCAAGACCTGTTCCAGGCTGTCTTTATTGATCCCGTAGATATGACTGCCCAATCTCCGATAGAGCTCTTCTATCATCCCATCGATTGCTTCTTCCGCTACCTTTTCGGAGGAGGCTTTGGCCGTCACCCGAATCAGCACCTCACCGTCCTTGGCATACAGCGCCACCGTAGGGTTTGAAGAACGTACCAGATCCTCCATCTGAGCTTCCAGCGCCGATTCTCCAATGCCGAATACCCGCAGGCTTTTCGAGAGGATGGGCTGTTCCATTTTTGCCTGGAAATAAGGCTTTGCCCGCTCTAAAAACATGGGGCGCAGTTCTCTTGGCGGTCCCGGCAGGAGTACTACCGTTTTGCCATCCTTTTCAATAATGAAGCCGGGAGCTGTCCCCCAGCTGTTCTCTAAAATGACGGAACCCTGTGGCACCATCGCCTGCTTTAAATTATTGTCGGTCATCTGACGACCGGAACGGAGAAAATATTCCTTGATCTTCTCTCCCACCGATTCGTCATATACACAAGGTACTCCCAAAAGCTCACAGGCCACTTCTTTAGTAATATCGTCGGTAGTCGGCCCCAGCCCGCCTGTGAGAAAGACTACGTCGCTTCGTTCCAAAGCAGTTTTCAGTATCTGAGTAAAACGGCGGTCGTTATCCCCTACCGCAGTCTGATAATAGACATTCAGCCCCAATGCCGCCAGTTCCTGAGATAAAAACTGGGAATGGGTGTTGAGGATATCTCCCAAGATAATTTCCGTACCGACACAGATGATTTCAGCGTTCATGGCATCCACTTTCTTTCTATCAGTTTATCAGGACAGAGACCGGATCTGTTTCACCTGAGTCTCTTCTATTGCTTTTTGAAGCAATGGAGCAAAGTCAAAGGCATTCTGTGCTTCCCGCACCTTTTCCACATCGGGTTTGGTTTTCGGATGTCTTGGCGTAAAGACTGTACAGCAGTCCTCATAAGGAAGGATCGACGTTTCAAAGGTATCTATTTTCCGGGCAATTTCCACAATTTCGTTTTTATCCATTCCAATCAGCGGACGGAATACTGGAATGGTGCAGACCTCATCGGTGCAGGCAATGGCGCCGATGGTCTGGCTGGCTACCTGTGCCAAGCTCTCCCCGGTGATAAGGGCTTTCAAGTCATTTTTCCGGGCGATCTCCATCGAAATTTCCATCATCAGCCGTCTCATAATAATGGTAAAGTATTCCTCCGGACAATGGTCCCGGATTGCCTCCTGAATTTCCGTAAAGGGAACGCAGTGGAAATGGATCCTGCCGGAATACTCGCTCACCTTTTCGCAGAGGGTTTCCACCTTCTCTAACGCGCGGTCGCTGGTATAGGGGGGGCTGACGAAATGAATTGCATGAAGCTCCAATCCCCTTTTGGCCATCATATAGGCCGCCACCGGGCTGTCGATCCCGCCGGAGATCATCACCAGCGCTTTTCCGCTGGTCCCTACCGGCATCCCCCCGGCGCCGGGAAGCTGATTGGCATGGATATACGCGCCGAAATCCCGAATCTCAATGGTAACGGTGATTTCCGGATTGTGTACGTCTACCCTTAAATGAGGATAAGCCCGAAGCAACGTGCCGCCCAGTTCCTGCTGAATTTCAGGAGATTTGAGAGGGAACTGTTTGTCCGACCGCTTTGCCGTTACTTTGAAGGTTTTGGCATAAGGCAGAATGTCCTCCAGATAGGAAACCGCGTCCCTTTTAATGGTATCCAGTTCCTTTTCAGTCACCAGTGCTCTGGTAAAGGCAGCAATCCCGAATATTTTTCCCAGGCGCTCCACCGCTTCGTCAAAATCGATCCCCTCTTCCATCGGCTCGATATACATGGTGGACTGAGCGCGGGTCACACTGAACTTTCCAAGGCTTTTGAGCCTCCACTTGATGTTCTTTACCAAAGCGTCCTCAAATGTTTTGCGGTTGAGACCCTTTAAAGCGATCTCCCCGTTTTTAATCATAATTACTTCTTTTTTCACTGCTGCTCCTCTTTCAATCTATTTTCATCGAATTGTTTCTTCTCTTTATCTAATTTTGGCAAGGGACTCCATTCCCTGCTTCAGTTTCTCCGCAAATACGGAAAGCTCCTCTTTGGTGGTATCTTTCGAGAAGCTGATCCTAAGAGCGGTGTCGATCCGTTCCGGACGAAGCCCCAGCGCCGCCAGCACATGGCTTTTTGCTCCCTTGGAGCAAGCCGACCCGCTGGAGACATAAATGCCGTACTGCTCTAAATAATGGAGCATGACCTCGGAACGGATTTTCTCCACCGAAATGTTCACAATATAAGGGGCGTCTCCTTCGCGGGAATTCACCGCGATTCCCTCGATTGTTCCCAGCAGGGAAAGCAAATACGCCTTAAGCTCTTTAAAATGAGCCATTCGCTCTGGAATATCTCCCATTTGTTCCTTGACCGCCGCCGCAAAGCCGGAAACTAACGGTACATTATCCGTACCGACACGGACGCCGTTCTGCTGTCCGCCGCCGTAAAACAACGGCACCAGCCGCACGCCTTTCCGGATATACAAAAGCCCTATCCCCTTTGGGCCGTATACCTTATGCCCGCTGGCGGTAAAGAGATCGATTTTGCTGTTTTTCAGTTTCATTGGGTACCGCAAAAAGCCCTGCACCCCGTCTACATGCATCAGTACCTCCGGATTTTTCCGCTTCACCGCTTTGGCGATCTCCTCTACCGGAAGCACCATTCCTATCTCGTTATTCACCAGCATGGCGCTGACCAAAATCGTTTTGTCATCCACCGCCTGATCAAAGTCCATAGGCCGATAGCATCCATTCTGATCCGGCGGAAGATAAACCACCTCAAAGCCCTGAGATTCCAGATATTTTCCGCACTCCAGCACAGAAGCGTGCTCGATGGCGGTCATAATGATTTTATTTCCCCGGCGTTTTCTGGCCAGCGCGCCCCCGATCAAGGCCATGTTATTGGATTCGGTGGCGCCGGAAGTGAAATAAACCTCCCCTTCCGCGCAGTTTAACGCCGACGCAAAGGTCTTTTTCGCTTCTGTCAAAAGCTTCTGCGCCTCAAATCCCTTTCGGTGGAGAGAAGCGGCATTGCCGTAATCCTCTCTCATCGCCGACGTTACCGCATCCACTGCGGCCTCGCATACTCTGGTGGTGGCGCTGTTATCTAAATAAATTTCCTGCATCTTTCTACAATCCCTATTCCGGAGCCAAAAACTTTGCTTCTGCCCCCAGTGTCATTTTTCTATAATCAAATTTATTATACATGATTTGCCCTAAAAAGAAAAGTTTCGCCGTTCCAAAAATCTGTAAAATCCGGATGGATTCTTGGTATATTTTTCTGCCTAGCGTAGATACTAAGGACAGTATTTTATTTTGAACTATACGATACGCAACCGGAGGGATACTATGAACCTACATCTCAATCGCAGGACGGTGGTCCGCCTGCTGTCCTTTTCCCTGGCAGTCATCCTGGTGCTGGGGATTCTCGCCTTTCAAAACTTAAAACGCGCTCAAACCGCAGAACGTCAGCTGGAATATCAGTATCTAAAAAGCATTGACGATCTGGGGAACTATCTGGAAAATATTGAAGCCGCGCTCACCAAAACCATCTATTCCGGAACCCCCGCCAGCATGACCAGTCTTACCTCTAAGATTTGGCGAGAGGCCGGCTTTGCCAAAGAGTGTGTTTCCACCCTGCCCATGAGCGAACTGAATCTGGAAAAGACCTATAAATTTCTGTCCCAATTGGGAGACTACACTGTCAGCCTGAGTAAAGAGGTGGCCCAAGGGCATCAGCTTACCAAGCAGGAACGGGACAATCTGGTACAGATGAAAGAATACGCCACCAAGTTTTTACAGCAGGTGCTGGTCACCCAGGATGGTGTGAGAACCGGCGCTATCTCCTTTCAAGAGGTCAAGCATGATGCAGGGTCTGCTACTGCTGTTTCCGGACAGGAAAGCTTTTCAGACGGATTTTTAGAAACAGAGGACGGTTTTACTTCCTATCCGACTTTAATTTATGATGGGCCGTTTTCCGATCATATTTTAGAAAAAGAACCCGAAATGACAAAGAATGCTCAGGAAATCACAAAAGAAGAAGGCAAGAAAATTGCCGCCAAGGCACTGAATACCTCTGTTGACAAAATTGTCGACGACACCGACGAAGAAGGCAATATGCCCTCCTATTGCTTTGCAGGACAGGACACCAACCTCGCCGTAACAAAGCAGGGAGGTCTGCTCAGTTATCTGATTCAAAACAGAGCTGTAGAAACTCAGGACGCTACCCCAGATGAATGCGTAGAGGCCGCCCTCGATTATCTGAATACCCTGGGCATTTCCAATATGAAAAAAACTTATTATGAAATCGCGGATAACATCATCACCATCAATTTTGCCGCGCAACAGGGAGACATCACCTGCTACACCGACCTGATTAAGGTATCGGTTGCAATGGACAACAAAGAAATTTTAAAATACGACGCCCGTGGTTATATTACCAACCACAAGGAGCGAGAGGATCTGACGGCAGAACTTTCTATTGAGGAAGCCCAGAAAAGTTTGAGTCCTCTGTTGCGGGTAGAACAGTGCAATCTCACAGTGATTCCTACTTCCGGCCAGAATGAGGTGCTCTGCTACGAATTCAAGTGTCATTCTGAGGAAGATGAAAATATCCTGGTTTATGTCAACGCCAAAACCGGAGCGGAAGAAAATCTGCTTCTCCTTTCTATCAGTGAAAACGGCACGTTGACCATATAACTCCCCTTTTTTCATTCAAAAGCCGTGCTGAAATTCTTCCAGCACGGCTTTTGCTCTGTAAATTCTGATTTTTTCGGACATCAAACCCTCTGGCGTCGATCCCTTTCTTTATGCGGGGAGACTCCCAAGAATACCATCCGTTGTATGTCTTATTCTTCCTCTTCGTCGTCATCGTCGCCGCCGATATTTTTGGTATCCAGCCATTCGCTGTTGGGGCGGCAAAGCAGCCTTCCATCCAGATAAGCCTGCTGCAGAGTCAATATAGTCTGTCCCTGGTAGTTGCCCGAACGGGTCGGCTCTACTACCAGCGCAATATCTGCCTGTCCATCGTCCCGCAGAGAAAGGGGAAGCATCAGGCTCATCACATTTCTGGTTGGGAAAAAGCAGGGAATCGCGGTTTTAAAATTCCACCGAACCTGTTTTCTTGCCAAATCTACCGCATCCTCCAAACGATTGCGCAGACGATTAAACAGCCGGGGAGTATCCGCAATCAAATCACTGAATTCCCGATACCGTTTTTTTCTCATCGTTCGGTCGGAAGCCTGTTCAATCCGGTCAATACACTCCAGCGCATCTTTCATGCCGTAACACTCTTCCCGCAGGAATCCAAGAGGAAACCGGGAAATATTGTCCAGGAGAATATGCTCATAATCGGTATGAAGCTCTTTCTCCAAATCGAAAAGCAAGTCTTCTTTCTTCTCAAAATAAGAGGCCGGCTGAGGAAGAGGGCTAAAATAATCTACCAGTCGTTTCCCTACGCCTCTTCCCGCGGCAGTACAAAATTCCAGAAAACGCCATTTGGTAGAATAACCCGCGTCATCGCTGGATTCAAAACAGGCGTAAATATCGTCGTAATGAGGGGTGACTAAGCCTGTGTTAAAGGCGGCAAACCGTTCGTCGTCTGAAATACAGACCTTATCCTCTAACTGAAGGCGATAGAAGGTATACTGGATATACTTCTGTAAAATATAATACCGTTTCCCGGTGCTGTTTTCGAAATCCCAAGGTTCTGCGAGCGCCTTTTTCGCCAATTCTCCCAAAAAGGAGTTCCAGGAACCCAAAAAGGCAAACTGCTCCAGCATTCTTCCCGGTGTTGCAGTATTCTGACCGGAATGATACTTCGTTCCGGCAAAATTCAGATACCAAGGGTATTCTCCAAAATCGGTCCGTTTGATGGACACAATCACAATTCCTCCATAGGCGGACGGCGCGTCCACCTCAAAGGTATAGCCATCGTTCTGACAGAAAAAGTCTCCGTTTTGTCTGGCTTTCTCATAGCTTTTTTTCAGCATCTCCATAATTTCAGCGGAAGGCTCCCCTTCCGTCCCGGTAATCGCCAGAGTCAGTTTAAACAGCGTTTTCGGAACCATCTGAACATAGCCATCTAATGAAGGTGGGAGCTTTGCGATTTCCCCCAAAGCGGAGGACTTTTTCTCAGATACTGCTTTCTGTTCCGACGCAGTCGAGGGCAGTCCATCCCAAACAGGAACGTCGTGTAACGTAACCAGTGTCTGCTGAACGCCACCCAGAACGGCATCCTCCAGGGTCATGAATTCCACAAGCTGCTGCAAGAGCTGCTTCATCTTGGACACACCGTAACGCTCCCTGGTATGCCCGGCGTCATTCATCGCTTTGCTCACCGCAGCCATATGAAGCTTTTCCTCTTTGGGAAGGACTTCGCTCAAATCCTCATAAATCTGCCGCTTATCCTCTCCGCTCAACAGAGAGGAGGTCACACCGGACTTCCGGGTGGTGTCCTGAGGGACTTCCGGAGAAAGAGTTTCCAGCGTCGTCTCCCTTTCTTTCATCGCAAAGCTGAAATGCCAAGGATTCCCGGAATGCTGATACCAGCTCTTTTTTAAATAGACAACTGCCTGGTCGGTCTCAAAGCTCATTTGATCTGAAGTCACCATAAGCTTTCCTTCCGCCTTAGCCCGGTCATATGCTTCACTGAGGGAACGGTAAACCTGCTTGGCATCAATTCCGGTCATAGCAGCGTAGGCAGCCAGAGTCTTTACCGGCGTATTCACCAGGGAAGCAAATTCCGACTCTATCCATCCGCCGCTCTCCTCTTTTTCTTCCTGAGCGGACTTCCCCTCCTGAAATTCCTGTTCTTCGTTTGTAATGTCCGGCTGTTCCGCTTTTTTGAGGGTAAATCCCAGCTGCCAGGGTTTTCCTTCCAGTTCCAGCGTATGTGTTAGGGAGATATACGCTAAATCCGTTTCATACCCCATCCGATTTGCCTCTACCTGTAAAGTGCCGTTTGCTTTCGCCTGTTCGTAAGCCTGTGAGAAGTAAGGCCTTACCTCCTCCTTGGATAAGCCGGTCTGTTTTATAAATTCCGCTTCCTTCTGGGGAGATAATTCTACCAAGCGATAAAAATCATCTTCCTGAGCAGACTTGCGCTGTTTTCGGATAGAATCCTTTTTTTCTTTCGACTCTTTTTCTCTTGATTTCTTTTCTTTCCATGGATGCAAAATAATTTCCTGCTGAGGGTTTGTCCCGCAGAGAATCTCTCTCATGGACAAAAACTCTGCCAAATCATAAAACATCAGCTTCACTTTTTTATAACCGTAATCTTTGCTTTTCACCCCCTGCTGAGACAAATAGAGGGCTACTTTCGCCAAAGGCTGCGGTTCCTCAAAGGGGAATTTTTCAGATAAAAGCTGATAAAGCTGTTTTTTATTCTCTTGTGTTAACAAATATAACCATCCTCCTGTTCTTTTTTCTCTGTTTTTACATCCATACTATTTTGAGACTTTTTAAGCGAAGCAACAGAACTGAAATAAGAGTCTTCCTATCTAGTTCTCTCTCCTTAAAAAAGCAATTTATATTCCTCGAAATATATACTAGATGTAATATTTGATGAAGCAAAAAATGAAATTACCCTCCATACTTTCTATTAAAAATATAGCAAATATTGTAAATTCATTCCATTTTTTGCTTGCTATTTATTTTAACACATTCCATACGCCCTGACAATGATCATATCACACAAATTCTCATAGAAGGTTTCCGTCACAACCGCATTTTCCAAATATCCACTCAGAAAAACGAACAAATTCCGGCAGGATTCATCCCCGCCGGAATCTTTCTGTCAGCTGTTTTTCTGCCCAAACCACACATCGGGCAAACCAAATCAATTTATAGCAGCATTTTATCGCTGAATGTTTCATGCGCCGTGTTGGAATAAAGCTCCATCAGCTGCTCCATCGTCATGTTCTTCCGTCTCTCACCGGAAAGCTCCAAAACGATTTTTCCCTGGCTCATAACAATGGTTTTATTGCCATATTCCAGCGCATTTTCGATATTATGGGTAATCATCATGGTGGTAATGTTATTTTCTTTGACGATTTCATCGGTAATGTTCATCACTTGAGCAGCTGTCTTTGGATCTAAAGCCGCGGTATGCTCATCCAGCAATAATAAAGACGGGGTGACAATGGTGGCCATCATTAAAGTCAGCGCCTGCCGCTGTCCGCCGGAAAGAAGCCCCACTTTTGTCTTCATCCGGTCTTCCAGCCCCAGTCCCAGTTGGCTGAGTTTTTCCCGGAATAATTTCTCATCCGCTTTTTTGATTCCCATAGAAAGACCTCTGCGGCGTCCTCTGCTGTAGGCAAGTCCCAAATTTTCCTCAATGGTCATGTTGGGCGCAGTCCCCTTTAAGGGATCCTGAAACAGTCTGCCGATATATTTCGCCCGCTTAAATTCCTTGAGATAAGAAAGATCCTTGTCATCCAACACAATTTTTCCCTTATCGATTTCATAAGATCCGGAAATCGCATTGAGCAGAGTGGATTTTCCTGCGCCGTTTGAACCGATCACTGTCACGAAATCTCCGCTGTCCAAATGCAGACTGACCTGATCCAGCGCTTTTCTTTCATTCACTGTATTTTTATGGAAGGTAATGGACACATTGGTCAGATCAAGCATTTCGTTCCCTCCTCTTCATAATCGCGTCTTTCACTACCGGCACAATAATTGCAAGAATCACCAGGACGGTGGACAACAGCTTCAAATCGCTTGCCGGAAGCCCGATCCAAATCGCAATTGTCAAAATAAACCGGTATAAAATGGCTCCCACAATCACCGAAATAAATCCGATCAACAGAGAACGTCTGCCAAACAGGGTTTCTCCCACAATAATGGAAGCGAGTCCCACTACCATCATGCCGATTCCTCCGCTGACATCCGAAAAGCTCTGATACTGTGCGATAATCGCTCCGGCTAAAGACACCAGGCTGTTAGCAATGGCAAGCCCCAAAATCTTCATCGCGTCAGAGTTGATGGAAGAGGCTTTTACCATATCCTCATTGTCCCCCGTCGCTCTTAAGGACATTCCCATCTGGGTTTTAAGAAACAGGTACAATATGACTACCACTACCAATAAAATCGCGGCGACCACAACCAGATACACCAGTTTTTCCGGCAGAAAGGAAAAATAGCTGAAAATGGTATCCATGCCAAACAAAGATAGGTTGGGTTTATCCCCCATAATGTGCAGGTTAATAGAATACAGTCCGGTCATTGTCAAAATCCCGGCTAAAATCGCCTGAACCTTCAGCTTGGTCTGCAGCAAACCGGTCACGCAGCCTGCCAGTGCGCCGGCCAGCAGCGCGCAAATTACGCCAAGCACTGGCTTTCCGTTGACAGCAAAGATAGCGGATACCGCACATCCCAGCGTATAACTGCCGTCAATGGTCAAGTCTGGAATATTCAAAATTCGGAAGGAAACAAAAATCCCCACCGACATAATGGCAAAAATCAGCCCCAATTCAAATGCACCCTGTATGACTGTCATGGACATGAATGAACTCTCCTCTTTTTCAGATCAATCTTCTAGAAATTTGATCCTATCTTAGTCGTTAGAATTTTTCACCACGTACTTTTCGTTGTTTTTAATGCTCTCCGGAATAGTGATGCCCAAGGACTCGGCGGTATTTTCGTTGACAAAAATACTCAAATCCTGATCAAATACCTTAACGGGAATTTCGCTGACATCAGTGCCCTCTAAGATTTGAACTACCATTTTCGCTGTCTCTTTCCCTAAATCCTCGTACCGGATACCGTTGGTGGCAAGTCCGCCGTCTCCTACCATGGAATCCGCGCCGGTAAATACCGGAACGCCTGCTTTGATGGTTTCGCTGGAAACGACCTGCATAGCGGAGGCAATGGTATTATCGTTTGGAATAAAGATCGCATCTACTTTAGAAGCCAACACCTGTACCGCCTGCTGTACCTCAGAGCTGTTGGAAATCCCGGTTTCCTCCAGGGTAATGCCATTGGCTTCACAGTATTCCTTTGCCTTCTCCAGATTGCTGACGGAATTGCTTTCCCCGGTGCAGTACAAAAAGCCCAAGGTTTTCATATCCGGAACGAATTCTTTCGCCAGGTCAAGAATTTTGTCTACCTGAACCACATCGCTGGTGCCGGTAATATTTTTATCCGTCACATCCATCGCAGTAACCAGGTTAGCGGTAACCGGGTCGGTAACTGCGGAAAAAACCACTGGGATCTGGCTGCTGATGGTGGCAGCCGCCTGCGCTACTGGAGTCGCGATGGCCACGACTACGTCCTTTTGATCGCCGGCAAAGGCCTGAACGATAGAATTGGCGATATTCTGATCGCCCTGGGCGTTTTTATAATCGATCTCGCAATTTTTGCCGTCTTCATATCCGGCTTCCTCTAATCCTGAGATAATATTTTCCCGGATGGTGTCCAAAGAAGGATGCTCAATATACTGGATAATCCCAATTTGAGGAAGATCACCTGACGCGCCTCCTTCACTTCCGCAGCCGGAGATCAGTCCCATGGTCAAAATGCCTGCAAGTAATAAGCTTGTCAATTTTTTTATCATTTTCATCGTAAGTTACCCTTTCATCAATCATATTCATCATCGTTTTTCTGCCAAATGAGCCAAACAAATTTTACTCCACATCCGTGTGAAGAATTGTCTTTGATTAAACTGAGCCTTCACACAAAACACCCCCAAATTTGAAACTTATTCTGTTGAGGAAATCGGAGACATATAAAAAAGCGCCTATCCTCAGATTTTCATCCAAGGACAAGCGCTGTATCAGCTGCCTGCGGTGCCACCTTGCTTACCGTGTAAAACACAGGTCTCCTCACAGAATGCAATCACATTCCTGCCCGATAACGTTGGCAAACGTCACCAGATACTTTTTTCATTTCTCCGGTGCCCTCAAGGGTCCATTTATGCGATCCGCTTTCTGTCTGGCTTTCAGCTCTGCCAAACTCTCTGTGAGTGCGCTTCCGCCTTTATCTCCCTCTCATCAGTTTAACTGTTTAAAACAATAGCACATCAATTTTTATTTGTCAAGTATTTTTTTCGCTCAAAAACAGATCATTGAGAATTTCGATTCCTGTACGCGTGCGAAAGACATTTTCTCTGATCGATAGAATCTGCGGAAGATTCATCTCCTCCTCATCAATATTGACCAGAAAATCAGCTTCCACTAAAATCTGATAGTCAATCCCGTCAATGCCGGTGTAGGTGTGGTGATGCCCTACTAAAAAGCTAACCCTGCGGATCAATTCCTCATCAAAACCGAACCTGCGCAGCATGCTTTCGGCAACGGCCGGTCCTTCTTTCTGCTGATAGATTCCATTGCTGCTGCCGTACTTTTTCAGCGCTTGCTGAATGCCAATATCATGCACCAGCGCAGCCGCCTCGATGATTTCCTGAGTACGCTCCTCCACATGCTCCGACTCGCCGATCAGCTTGGCATAAGCATGCACCTTCAAAAAATGCTGTACCCGTTTCGGCTCTCCTTTTTCATAGGAAATCATTCCTTTCGCAAGTTCCACGATCTTCGTCATATGCCATCTATTCCCTTTTATCTAGATTTCAATTCCCCATATTGAATGAGCAGGTCCACGATTTCCTCTTTGGAAAGGGTGCTGGTATCCAAGGAAAGATGGAAGTTTTCCGCAGCTCCCCATTTCTGACTGGTATAATACTGATAATATCCGGAACGTCTTTTATCCGTCTTGCTGATCAGTTCCTTTGCCTTACGCGGCTCCAACTGATAGAGTTTGGAAATGCGCTCAATCCGCTTCTCGATAGGCGCATGTAAAAATACCGAAACTGCGCTTTTGTCCTCTTTCAAGACATAATCGGCGCAGCGTCCCACAATGACCGCGGATCCTTCTTCCGCCACCTTCCGAATCACGTTGGACTGGATCAAAAACAGCTTATCGTCCAAAGACATATCCGCCAAGGTCGCCGAATAGCTTCCGAAAGCAAAAGAGCCCATTGCCAACGTGTACAAAAAACTCTGCCGATGGGTCTCATCCGCCCGCTCAAACAAATCCTGAATAATACCGCTCTCTTTCGAAGCGCGTTCAATCAGTTCCTTGTCATAAAAAGGAATCTCCAGCTTTTTCGCTAAAGCTTCTCCAATTTTTCTGCCGCCGCTGCCAAATTGTCTGCCAATTAAATAGATCGTCTTTTTCATCCTGTTTCACTCCTTTATCCGTTATGAAACCCATGCTCTTCTCATCAGCTGACCGGTAAAACCTGTTCCATTGGTATCGTCTCCATCCCATGGTTAAACCTATTTCTCAAAAGAAGAAACTATTGAAGAAAAACTACTCATTAAAATAATGTATTTATATCCTATTATAGATATTATAGCACAAATTTTACAAAAATGTGCTATAATATTTTGAATTTTTTTCGACAAATTTCAACACGATAGATGTTTTCAGACAAAACATCTATCATCTCAAAAGTTTTTTAGTTTTTACGATAGGTCTTCTGACATAGATTTTCCTGCTTTCTCCCATAAAGCTTCGCTTCCATCACAATACCGCCACCAACAGTTTACTTGCTATGACGGTAGAAGGCCCCAAGAAATGCCAACAGCCTTGAAGAACTGCTTGCTTCAAGGCTGTAATGAACTGTCTTACCGTTGGTCAGAAGTCGTCTTCAGACTTTCTTCTTTTAAAATACGCCCTTCTTTCAGCAATTCCCGAAGACCAGCTTCGTCCTCTCGGAGAAGTGCCTGGCGGTATTCCTCCAATTTCTGCATAATCGTATCGATTTCAAAGAGCAAAGGCTCTCGATTCATCATAAATAAAGCGGACCACATATCCTCATTCAATTTTGCCACACGGGTTAAATCCAAAAAGCTCCCGGCGCTGAAACCGCACTGTTTTTGCAGGGTAGGGCTTTTGATATAGGCGTTTGACACCACATGCGCCAGCTGGGAGGTAAACGCAATGACCTGATCGTGCTCCTCCGGAGTCGCCACCACCGCTTTTCCAAATCCCAGAGACAGAGCAAATTTTTTGATTCTGTCAATCACGCCGAAAGGCGTGGAGTCAGCAGGGGTAATAATAAAGCTTGCATTGTCAAAGAGGGTATCTAAAGAGTAGTCAAAACCGGAAAACTCTCTCCCCGCCATAGGGTGGCATCCGAGAAAACAGACGCCCTGAGCTTCTAGCACCGGAGTGACCGTTTTGACAATTTCCCCCTTGATGCCGCAGGTATCTATTACAACGCTTCCTTTTTTGAATAAGGACGCATTTTTTAAGATAAAATCAATGGTCTGCCGTGGATGGAGGGCAATAATGGAAAGATCCATCTGAGCCAGCTTTTCGTTGGGAATCATGCTGTCAATAGCACCCATCTCCAATGCAGAGGTGATGGTATCCATATTGGTATCGATGCCAAAACAGGCGTGGTCTGTATGCCGTTTGATGGTTTTACAAAGGGAGCCTCCGATCAATCCGAGGCCGACAACTGCAATATTCATAAAACATCCTTCCTAGATCGTGGATCAATTACATTTTCGCTTTATTGCTTTAAATTATAGTAGTATAAAAAGAATTTGTCAATCAAAATCATCTACGCTTCCAGTCAGGGGCATTCCAGTTTCGTTACACATATCCGTACAGTCCGCGTACTGAAGCTTCCCCACTGTTAATTTGAAGAACAGTCCCATCCTCTTTTTGGCAGAGCAGATTGCCGTTGTCTGCAATCCCCAGCGCCGTCGCCGTCACCGTCTGATTTTGATACAGTACCTTCACGGTCTTTCCCCGGTTAATGAGCACGGACTCATATTCTTCACGAAAAGCCGCAAAGCCTTTCTTCAAATAAATATTCACTATCCGTTCCAATTCGGCGCTCACTCCTTGGGCAAGCGCTTCTATGGAATATTCTGTTCCTGTCTCTATTTTCAAAGAAGTGGCATAGGGCAGTTGTTCTGGCGGATACCCCTCTTTTCCCAAGTTCAAATTTACTCCTATGCCGCAGATTACCTGCACCGCAGCGTTAGAAATCACGCTTTCGCAGAGGATTCCGCAAATTTTTTTCCCGTTCAGCACCAGATCGTTTGGCCATTTTACAAGAGGCGTTACCTTCGCCTGACTTTTGATTGCCCGTGAAACCGCCACCGCGCACAATAGGGGAAACAGGGAAATATCGCAGGCCGGATCCCGAAACAGCATAGAGAGATATAAATTCCCAACAGGGGAGCTCCAGTTTCTTCCCAGTCTGCCTTTTCCTCCGGTTTGCTGGTCCGCCCAAACCACAGTTCTGTCCGGAAGAGAATCGATTTGATTTTTCATATAGTTATTGGTAGAATCCACTACCGGTAAATGCAGTATTTTCGCCATAGATACCTCCTAAACCTCTACCAGATGCATGGCAAT
>CALWNT010000189.1 GCA_944382885.1 uncultured Clostridia bacterium
CACTTGTGGGACCCGTACCACAGCCCCCGCGGCGACTGAGCGGCGCCCTTTATCCAACCTTTGGGCGAACAAAGGTTGGCCGGGGTCTGGGAGCCGGCGCTCCCAGATGCTTTCTTCTTTCGTTTAAAGAAAGTGATAGAGAAAAATTATTTTAAAATGCAACGATAAATTTCTGTTTATTTCCAAAAGAAAAAGCTGTCGTATTCCGACAGCTTTTTCTACCAATATTCATGATTTAATAGGTTCCCGCGTCGCACATACGGACATGATCCAATGCTTGCTTCATATACCTTCTTGGATTGTCGGTAAATTCCACCTCAATGGAAACAGTGCCCTGATAGCCTACGTTCTTCAAGGCGTTGAGCATTGCGGTAAAGTCACAGATACCACAGCCAGCCGGAAGATTTCCCCGGGTAAAGCCGTCGCTGTCCTTAAAGTGGACATTGAAGATCCGTTTGGCTCCCAGCATATAAACCGCAGTTTCCGGATCAATATGCTGATTGATCAGGTGAGCGGTATCAAGTTGGATACCAAAGTTTTCCTCATTCACATCCTCCAGCACTTTCAGCATTGCGTGAGGAGTGGAGCAAAGGGTTTTGGGGAAGCATTCCAGAGCAATTCTCAACCCATAGGAAGCAGCGATCTTACAGGCCTTTTTCATATTTGTTGTAAACCGGTTCCAGTCGTCTTCCCAGCAATAATCTGCCGGCAGATTAGCAGACTGCTTTTCGGAAGGAGAGGCATTGCTGCGGACATTTTTAGCCCCATACGGCCCAGGAATAATACAGGAAATGGTATGAGCCCCAATGGTGGAAGCTGCTTTGGCGCATTTTTCAAAATAAGAAAGCTGCTTTGCGGTTACTTCCTCGTCAGGGTTGTTCCAGGTGTTGGACTGGAATACAAATCCGCCTACTGGGAGACCTAATTCCATGCAGTGATCGTGTAATTTTACGCAATTTTCTTCATTGAAAAACTCGTCTAAAGATTCCGGGGTAGAGAGATAATCTACGCCGTCAAATCCCAGCTCTTTTACCTGGTCTGCGATTTTTATGAGACTGTCGCCTTGCGGCATATCCTCTGGAATCGGCGTCCAGCCCCAGCCTACAGAATAAATTTTCATAAAAACCTCCTGTTATGATCACACTTTGGGAGAGACCGTTTTTGGGGGCTCTCCCAAAAGAACAACGTTCACAATGACATTTATTCGGACAAATAGCGGTCTACCACCTGCTGACGGTATTCCTTGGACAAGGAAGCAAAGAAAGCGGAATATCCAGTGACACGTACTACAAGATCCGGTTCAGAATCCGGGTCGGCGTGAGCACGGCGGATTTGGTCTTTGGTAATACAGTTGAGGTTGATCAGCGTGCCACCCATCTCGTTGTGGGTCTTAATCAAAGCGGCCAAGGTATCGATGCCGCCGTGATTTTTGAGCATATCTGCGTCAATATCCAGGTGGAGCGGCGCAGAGTTGCCGTAACCCGGCTGTACCATCGCTACGGCATTTGCCTTGAGGGTGGGGGAGAAGCTGGTCAGTCCTGCGGCAAAGCCGGGGTCCGGTTCAGCGGAATGAGAAATCGGATCGCCTGCGTTCCGTCCGTTAGGAGTAGCCGGGAGCTCTTCCCCGTGTTTGTAGATATCTCCGTGAGAGAACAGGCCGGGTACCACTCTCAGATGATGTTTAGGAGTAGGCGCGCAGTTGACAAGATCGGTATAAAGCAGGCTGATCTTTTTCGCCCAATCCCGAGCCAAAGATTCCGGGCTGCCGAACCGAGGAATATTTTTAAGCATCAGCTGGATATTTTCATAACCCTTATAGTCATGTTCCAGTGCGGTGTAGAGTTCCTCCCAGGTCAGGCGTTTTTCCTTGACAACACGCTGTTCGATAGCCGCAAAGGAATCCGCTACCGTTGCCAGACCGATACCGTCCATATTGAGGTTAATGATGTCGACGCCTCCGGCTGCCGCGTTGAGGCCACGTTCAATCGGGCCGTGGCTGAAGAGGTTGAGCACGACCTCCGGCGCAATTTTGGAGACTTTTTCATAGTGCACATCATAGCCGTCTTTGATGCAGTCTACCATAATTTCCAGATGATGTACAAACAGATCCCAGAGCTTTTCCAGAGTAGGTTCTGGGTCTTTCTTTAATTCTTCCATAGCGACTTCAAACGCCCAAGCCATATTCACACGGGTAACGTCCTGTAAAGGATACTCGATTCCCGGAAGGGCAACCCAGTTACAGCCCACTTTGGCCCGCATTCTGGCAAGTTCTCTGGGATGTCCCTGTCTGGTGTAACCCTCTTCGATTCCGGTCGCGCAGGAGAAGCTGACGCCGGAGCCGTCCTCTAGGATATACTCCAGAGCCCGGCGCATCAGTTTTTCGTCCATTCCCTCGTATACACGGACGGCGAGATTATAAGGGATATGTAGTAGATGAGCGGCTTCCAGAATCAGGAAGGAAACCCGGCTGGTGAGATCCCGGCTGCCGTCTGGGGTCTGTCCGCCCACCTGAGAATAGTGGGTATCATTATAGAATAGGCTTGCCAAAATCCAGATCGCCTCTTCGTCAGTTAAAATTCCCGCTCTGGTGTCTTTTTCATAGTAGGGTCTGAGAAGTTCATCCAACTGTCCCAATGCTCCGCCCAGGAAGTAGGTGCGGTCGGCGCTCTGGAAAACGGCGATCAACTGACAGGCTTCCCGGAAGGTAGCGGGCGGCCCGGCCAGGATATTTTCACAGGTCTGAGCAATCAGGCTGTAGTGCTGAGCGGTTTTTTCATCTTCCGCTTCTGCCGCAAGCTGTCTTGCGTAATCGGCATGGCGTTTGGTATACTCCATCATCCCCAAAACAACCGCTTCTTCTCCGTCATAAAAATCGGTGTCGGAAGGATGATTGAAGTCGCGGTAATAACGAACCTTATTGAGGATTCCCGGAAGACCTTCCCGCAGGCCGATATTCATATCAGGCCCCATATGGTTCATGCCGCCAAGACCGTTTGCCCACATGTGGTATTTTTTATGGATTTTTTGAAGTTCTGGCGGAGTATCGGTTTCCCGCTTCATGCCGACTTCCACAAAATCCTGGAACTTACCGGCCCATGCGCCGGCTAAAGCGCTGTCCTTATAGATGTAGACTGGGATTTCGTTCCAAAAACGGCGCAAATTCTCTCCGATATTTTTGGCGCCTTCCAGCCGGTCTTTACCCGGCAGATAGTCGGGTTTAAAAGTAAAGTCCTTAAAATAGATAAAACCGTGGTCATCTGTATCATAAGACCCGCCGAATGCGGCGAGCTTTTCCTTGTTCAGTTTGACCTTTTCATCGTGCATGGATTTGATTTTATCCAGGTAGAATTGTGAAACTGGGGTTCTTGCATCAATGTTTTTCATACGAACGCCTCCAAACGTTCAGCGGTTGTAGACCGCTGGAATTCCTTTTTTTGTAAATGTTTCCAGTAATCCTTCCATTTCTTTTACGGACGGGGCAGGAAACGTTTCCATCTCCATTCCCAAGGATTTGCGTTTCCCTTCACCCAGACGATGATAGGCCAATAATTCTACCTGTTTGACCGGGAGAGGCTCCAGGTAACAGGCAATTTGCTCCATATCCTGCCAGTTCCCGTCTGGAATACAGGGGACGCGTACAATGACTTCTGCGCCGTTTTGTAAGAGAAGTGGAAGATTTTCCAGAATATGATGATTATCTACACCGGTCAGACGGCGATGCGTCTCCGGATCATATGCTTTGATATCATATAAAAAGAGGTCTGTATACGGAAGAATCTTTTGATACTGCTCGAAGGGAAAATGCCCGGCGGTATCTACAGCGGTATGAATTCCTGCCTCCTTGCACCTAATCAGCAGTTCTTTTAAAAATTCAAGCTGCATCATGGCTTCTCCGCCGGAAAAGGTCACGCCGCCGCCGCTGTTTTTAAAATAGGGGGCGTCCTCTAAAAGCCGCGCCATCACTTCTTCGGTAGTCACCCGTTTGCCAGTCAGAACCAATGCGCCGGCGTAGCAGTTCTGCGCACAGATTCCACATCCGACACAGAGCGTGCGGTCTATGATATGGCCGCGTTCACTAATCTGATGAGCGCCCTTGGGACATACCTTAAAACAGTTACCGCATCCCACGCATTTTTCTTCCTGAAATTGAAGCTGGGGAGCGATCTGCCAGGACTCAGGATTATGACACCAAAGACAGCGCAGATTGCATCCTTTGAGAAATACCGTTGTCCTGATTCCGGGGCCGTCATAGACGGAAAATGGTTGAATGTTAAAAATAGTACCAGTTTGCATTTGTAGTTCTTCCTTTCCCGGAAAAGCGATAAATGGCATTTTCCGTACGTCTTAAAATAGAAAATAAAGATAGACAGAACATCTTTGAAACAAATTTGGACCTTTTTCGCTTTATTGCAATAAAGAAGCAGAAGTTTTTTGCACATTATATATAAATAAAAAGAAAATAAAAATTTTTTTGTAAAAATAACTTGCTATTTCAAAATATCGGATGTATATTTTACATATAACTTTTCTATAAAATTTCTTGAATTTAGAAATTTTCCCCTTGAGAATAATAATATATCTTAACTGTAAATAATGTCAACTATTTTATCCAAATTTATGAACTATTTTTTTAGGTATGTGTTCACAGGTCAGTTTTTTCACAGATAATCCATTCTAAAAATATTTCATATAAAAGGATAAAATAGTTGATGTTTATTTTTTATAAACATTCATATAATGACGGAAAGAAATTTGAGACCTGCAAAATACGGTCTCTCAAAAGGAGTGGAAATGATGTTACAGGTAGGAATGATCAGCAAATGGCACGTTCATGCAGAGGGTTATGCCAAAACAGTGCAAGACACCGGAAAAGCGCAAATCGCGGCAGTTTGGGACGACGATGAAGAGCGGGGGAAAAAATGGGCCGAAGAGCTGGGATGTGCCTATTACAGCGATTTAGATGAAATGCTGTCTAAAGTAGAAGCTGTGGTATGCTGCGCACCCACCACCCAGCACAAGGAAGTCATGCTGAAAGCAGCCCGTGCCGGAAAGCACATCTTTACGGAAAAAGCCCTGGCGCCTACGGTGAAAGAGTGTGAAGAACTGGCGGATGAAATTGAAAAAGCCGGTATCACCTTTACGATCTCTCTTCCTCAGCGCTTGGAGCCTGCCGTTCGTCTGGCAAAGGATATGATTGAGCGGGGCGCTTTTGGAAAAATTTCTTTAGCACGTATCAGAAACGGTCATGACGGCGTCAGCGGCGGATGGCTGCCGGAATACTGGTTCGAGGAAAAAGACGCTGCGGGAGGAGCCTTAATGGATTTAGGCTGCCATCCGATGTATACCGCCTGCTGGCTGTTCGGCAAGCCCAAAAGGATCAGCGCTATCTTGACAGCTCCTTTCGGCTCTAAGGTAGACGAATCCGCTACCGCTACCATTGAGTTTGAGGGCGGAGAAGTGTGCACAGGAGAAACCAGCTTTGTTTCTTTTGCTACACCGGGTTCTGTGGAGATTTATGGCTCGGACGCTTCTCTGGTCGCCGTGGGCGGGGAGGTAAAAGTTTACAGCAAAGAACTGCTCCCTTATGTAGGAAAAGACGGCATTACGCCGAAATTGCCGGAGAAAATGCCGATTCCTCTGGAACTGTTTATTGACGCCTGTGTAAACGGTACGGGTACGCCTAAGGGCTTTGGACCGAGAGACGGTGTGGATTTGACACGCCTTTTGGAGAATGCTTACAGATCTAATCGTGAAAATAGAATTGTGGAACTTTAAAACCCCGATGAGCCGGAAACAGGCGGATCGTCAAAGTCTCATCTGTTTCAGGTGAATAGAGGGAAATCATGGTTTAAGGAGGAAAGAAAACATGTCGATCGCAATTATTACCGAAAGTGCTTCTGAGGAAATGCGGGAAGTTCGGGTCGGAATTATCGGATGCGGCGGTATTGCCAACGGGAAGCATATGCCGTCCTTAAAGAAACTGCCAAACGTCAAAATGGTGGCGTTCTGTGATATTATTCCGGAGCGCGCCCAGAAGGCGAAAGAAGAGTACGGCACCCCTGATGCGGAGGTTTATACCGATTATCGGGATCTTGTCGCTCGGGACGATATTGAAGTAGTCCATGTATTGACGCCGAATTGCGCCCATGCGGAGCTATCCATTGCGGCGTTGGATTCCGGCAAGCATGTCATGTGTGAAAAACCCATGGCCGCTTCTTACAAAGAAGCTCAGGCGATGGTAGAAGCCGCTAAAAGAAGCGGAAAATTTTTAACCGTAGGCTATCAGACCAGAAGCACCATGACCCATCAGTATGTGCGCCATATGGTAGAGAAGGGTGAATTGGGAGAAATCTATTATGTGAAAGCGCCCTCTATCCGCAGAAGAGGAGCGCCGCTTTGGGGCGTATTTCTCGATAAAGAAAAACAGGGCGGCGGTCCTATGATCGATATTGGTACCCACTCCATCGACGCCGCGCTGTCCTTGATCAATAACTATGAGGTAGAGAGTGTGTCCGGCTCTGTTTACCGTAAACTGGCAGATACAGCGATGAACTCCAACGAATGGGGAATCTGGGATCCGAAAGATTTCCAGGTAGAGGATTCTGCTATGGGTTGGATTAAATTTAAAAACGGCGCGACCATGATCGTGGAGGCATCCTGGGTACTCAACTATACTGGTGAGGCGAACATGACCCTCTGCGGGACAAAGGGCGGAGTGGAATTCCGCGGTGACACAGTGCGGATCAACGGGGAAAAGGACGGTTCCCTGTTTATCACAGATGTTAAGCCGAATTCTACGGCGAGAGATCTCTTCCACGGACAGAACCTGACTGCCGAAGAATATGAAGCGAAACAGTGGATTTACAGCGTTGTCAACAATGTGCCCCCACTGACGAAGCCGGAACAGGCCTGCGTTGTGTCTCGCGTCATTGAAGCGATCTATGAATCCGCCAAAACCGGCAAACCCGTATATTTTGATTGATTGTGCATTGAGGCCGCAGTAACTACTGCGGCCTCAATTTTTTTCATCAATAGATTATAAAAAAAGAGAATGGGAAAATTTCAGTCATTTGGCAAGACCATAAAACAGTTAATCCCCCGTATAAATATATGGGGGATTATTTTATATCTATTTAAGAAATTTGCTGGCGACAATGTCCGCTGCAGATGTAAACCTTTGCGGGGAATAACCGTGACGGTTCTGGACGGATAGAACTGCCTTCTTTTGTTCCGCAAGGATTTTGTAGCAGCACAATAAACTGGAGATTGTTACATCATTTAAGTTCGGCTATTTTCGTTTCAAGTTTTTGAACAAACTGCCCCACAAAATATCCATCAATAAAACGATGATTGATATCAAGCGTCATATTGATGTTATACTTGCCATTTTGTTCTGTATATTTCCCCCATACCAGTATAGGAGCTGTGTCGTCTTTTAGTTTAGGATCTGTATAATCTCTTTCGTTTGAACACATGGTTATATCCGCCCAGGGTATGCAGGAAAAAATTATCTGAGACTCTCTTAACCCCTCAAGAGCATAAACAGATAACGGATGATAGGAGCTTTCCTCTTTGGCTTTTATACAAAAATCAATAATATTACCCTCGCAGGGCAGAGAAACCATATGAAAACTTGTGGCGTTCTTCTTTAAATCTGTAAAGCAAGGAATACGTCGGTCAATTTTGTAAACTTTATTATTTTCTGTCTCTAGTAAAAACTCCTCAATTTCATTGATTGATTGTGTGCATAAATAGATTAACGAATAATAAAAAGATATTTTGTTCCTTCTCGTAAAAGCAAGAAGGTTTGTTATGTCAATGTTAAATGCTACACAGTAATGTGGGGTAGCTATTTTTGAATAAAATTCAAAATGTTCTTTTCTATCCCATTGTGCTATATCAATTTCTTTTCTCATGATCATATCCTCCATAAATTTTTGTTAACCACACGCTTTTTCTAAATAAAGAATATCAAAAAAGGTGAAAAGTCAACTATCCGCCCCCAAAACACCAGAAGAGGTCCAAGATTATTCAGGTATACTCGATTTTAGGTAGTTTTCGCTATACAGAAAGAAACACCGGAAGCAGTTCCGATGTTTCAAATGAAATCTTATTATCGCTGTAAGTGAATGCGGTTAGAACTTAATATTGTCGGGATCTGGTTTAGGACCGCAGCAATCGGTGAGGCCGGCGATTTTTGCCACATCCTCTTCGGAAAGGGTAAAATCAAAAACGTCGGTGTTTTCCCAAATTCGGCTGGCAGTTACCGACTTAGGAAGCGGCAGGAAATCCTGTTGCAGACACCACCGCAGACAGATCTGAGCGACGGTCTTGTGATATTTTTCACTGAAGGCTTTCATTTCCTCTACCTCAAAAATTTTGCCGTTTCCCAGAGGACTGTAAGCTTCCAGCAGAATATTCCGCTCCTTGCAGTAAGAAACCACTTCGTCCTGGGTGCAGCCAGGGCAGAGCTTGATCTGGTTGACATGGGGCGTCACTTTGGCGGTTTCCATCAGAGAGTCGATGTGATGAGGCAGGAAGTTGCTGATCCCGATCGAGCGGATCTTGCCGGCTTCATAGAGGTCTTCCATGGCACGCCAAGATTCCCGGTTCATTTCTTCCCAGTTGTCCCGAAAATTGAACGGTACCGGCCAGTGCACCAGATAAAGATCCAGATACGCAAGACCTAATTTGGATCTGGTTTCTTCAAACGCTTTGAGCGTGTCCTCATATCCCCGGCGAGTATTTCTCAGCTTGCTGGTGACAAACAGTTCTTCCCGCTTTACTCCGCAGTCGCGAATCGCCCTGCCGACACTTTCTTCATTGCCATAAGCTGCAGCAGTATCGATATGGCGATAGCCGGCTTTGACCGCTTCTAAGACGGATTGATAAGCCACGTCTCCGTCCGGCGTCTGCCAGGTACCAAACCCTACGCAGGGAATCTCTACTCCGTTTGACAGTTTGTAACAATCGGTGAGTTTGTTCATGATCTATTCTCCTTTTCAATATATTACAGGGAAAAGATCCTGCAGCGTTGCAAGATCGTGCCGGAAAGCCGCTCCTTTGGGAGGAAAATTACGATTTGAGAAAGCCAATATTCCGCTCGATCATCCGGTTGATCATTTCACGGGTATTCAAAATCCAGTCGCTGTCATGAGGATAAGACTCGAAAGTAACCGCCCGGGGAAGATCCCGCTCTAAAAAGGCCAGCATTTTTTCCCGGCCGATGATCTGCTCGGCGAGTTTTAAGGCCCGCATATCTTGAAGCGCGTCGTAAAACACTTCCAGTCGCAGGGAAATAACCGGGTCATCCTCGATAGACTTAGATGATGCTGGGTAAACCACAAAGGGATCACCTGCCGGAAAAGCCCCGTCAGCGTCGGTGCATTGATAAGGGTCAATGGGATATTTGGAATACTGAGAAAACCAAAAATTATATCCCCATTGCAAAAATCCCTTGATATGGAATTTATAGAGCTGATAGCCGAGAATCCGATTTCTGGCGGAAGGCAGATTGATATAACGGTTAGACACCTTTTGATACTGCCCGCAGCAGTAGTAGGCCCAAAGATTCGGAACATTGTTTTTCCAGAAAGGAGCAATGTGATTGGTAGAGACGATAGGGGTTTTTACCGCGCCGGTTTCGTAGAAATCATAATCGGACATAGCGTCGATTAACGGATAATCCTTCATATAACGATAAATCAGACTTTTGGCATGACGGTACTGTTCTAGATGTTCTAGCGAGGGTTCATCGGAAACGTGGAAGAAACAGAATTTATCCAGGCCATCTTCCTCAATAAAATCTTTCAAAGCAGGTAAAAACTGGTCAAGGAAATGTTCGTACTCCGGGGAATCAGCCCTGACATCCCAGCCGAAAATCCGTTTCAGCTCGCCATTTTCTTTCGCAATGATTTTAGGAGTAAATTCCGCACCCCATTGGGTAAACAGGTGGGAGAACTCAAAATAGGTAATGCCGCATTGCCTTGCCAGGCGCACCCAATGCTTGAGCTTTGTAAATCCAAAAAGATACTGTTCCCCTTTTTTAAACACGTCTATCAGTTGGACGGTGGGGCGTTCTCCGCCTACTTCCGTATCCAGAGGGGGAGTGAACAAGGGAGTGAGAAGCATGTTCATGCCGTAGCGAACGGCAATTTTCAGATACTGCTCGACCAGTTTCCAATATTCTTTGCTGAATACCTCTACGCCATAGTAGACCGCAAGACAATCGCTGTGAAACCAGTTGGTATAAAAGAGGGACTGTTCCGGCAGAGAAGCGGGAATTACCTTTAAATCAAAGCGGCCTTTTCCTAAGGAAATACCATCCGAATTAAGAAGTTCTATCAAAATGGGATACTCTCCCGCAGGCAGCTCCGGCTGCCCCTGAATGGAGATCCAGAGTGTTTTCCACTCTTCTGGTTTGAGCAGCACGCGGTTTTCTTTTAAGGGGAGGAGTGTATCCGGATAGAAACCGGGTTGATTGCTGATAATATTGTCGTCCACGTCTTCCGGGCAAGGATATGTCACGGGAACCATTCCCACCTCCCTGACAGACAGATAAGGCAAAATAGCATTATCCGCCTTTACCGTTAAAACCGCAGTAATTTCGGTCGGTTCTTTGGAATAACAAGCCGCCTGAAAGGAATATCGTTCATTTTGCAGCATGGAACCGGAAGTATAGGGTTTTGCGGAAAGCGGTGCGTTGGGAAAAACTTTTTCCAGGGAGCTGATGATTCTGACCTCCATAATGATCCTCCTATTGGTCGTTTTGTAGATTTTGAATTTTGAGATAGATTGGGACCGCTTAAAATGCCCATAAATAACCATGAAACAGTATAACATCAATTTTGTGGAAAAACAATAAAGGCTTTTGAATTTTGTTTAAAACTTGTAGAGAAATATAAAACTTTAAATTGTGCATCTTCACAAGGCGGATTGGTTACGTTCTCCGGCGAGCAGCAGCTTTCAGATATTCTTTGGGGGTATAAGAGGTATATCGTTTGAACACACTACAAAAATAGCTGCTGCTGTTAAAGCTCAATTCCATTGCGGTTTCGGTCACACTTTTTCCGTTTTCTAAATAGCTTTTTGCCAGCTCGATTTTTCGGAAGTTGATAAATTCTCTGGGAGATACGCCAATCTGATTTTTAAATTTTTGCTTGAATTGAGAGGTAGATAACAGGCAGAGAGAAGCGAGATAGTCCAGAGAAATGGATTCGGTGAGATGTTCCAAGATATAGTCTACGGCTTTGCCAATATCCGGCGTCAGTTGGAATCGAGTTTCTTTGCTAAAGGCGATCACTTTGTGAAGAAAGCAGACTAAATAGGCGCACAATTCAAATTTCCGTTCCTGATAATGGGAAAGAGAAAGGATCTGCTGTATCAGCTGCTCCATCTGTTTTTTGTCGGTTTTTACTACATGGGCGTTGATGCTTTTGAGGTCTTCCATCAGGCTTTTCGCCCATTCCGGATGGAGGTACAAAAAATGGTTGGGATCAGAAATATCCAGCTGAAACCAAAATACGCTTCCCACTGAAAGAGGGACGTGGTTGGTGCTGTGTATTTCATCGGGATAGGAAAGAAATACGTCCCCGCCGGAGATTTTATATTCTGAATCATTGGTGAAGAAGGAAATCGTTCCGTTCGAAATGTAAGTGAGTTCAAAGCAGTTTTGATGAATATGAGGAGGAAGGGGAGAGATGGCGGAGAGGATGTCATGTTTTCCTAAGGTGCGCAGTCCGGGAATCATCAGTTCATTTTGGGTCAGAACTGTTCGCTTCTCGGAAAAAAAGGGGGTATCAATCCAGTTGATAGGTTTCATAACAGGTTCTCCAATCGGTTTGCTTTCCTATGACGCAGAAGGAACACTTCAATCAATGGCGCCGCAAAAACAGCAGTGTTCTTCAAACGCCGATGTGAGAAAGAAATGTATTTTGAGCTAATGATATCACGACAGCAAGGGCGCAAGCCTGCTCCGGCAACAGCCGGAGGAAAGCGGTTTTCCTGTCATAAGATTCAATGTTCTCGTGATGGTCGAAATCTCCGATTTCGGGTACCATAGAGGTTATTATATCACAAAATTGCAACAATGGTTCCAAAAAAGAAGGCCGGAATGGTATTACCATTTCGGCCATCCGTGTCAGCATTATGAGCAAATAGTAATGAGAGTTAGAAATCTCCCCGGTATTCCCGCACCGTGTTGATCATTGCGAGATAACCAGTTGGGGAAACGTAGTCCGGGATGGAGTTGCCGGACCCAAAGGCGAAGCCGCCCTGTCCGATACATTGTTCGATGACGTCAAGTACATAGGCTTTGATGTCTTCCGGTGTTTCCCGGCAGAGGACGTCGGTATCAATTCCGCCGAAATTGCCGATTTTGTTGCCATAACGTTCCACCCAGACCGGAAAACGGGCAATCTGGTCTTCGTTGGAATGTTTCGCATCGATTTTGGCTGTATCGATGAGATCGTCCATGATATTGAAAATACATCCGCAGGAGTGGAGCAGGAACGGTTTTTGGTGTTCGTGTACCAGAGCGATAATTTTTTGGTACTGAGGAATGATGAGTTGCCTGATGTCGTCGGCAGACAGAAGCGTGGTGCTCTTAAAGCCCAGATCGTCCCCAAACCGGCAGACACAGTAAATATCTCCGTATTCTTCCAAAAACCGTTTCCAGATCGTATAAAGCGTGTCTCCTACCTTTTGGAAAAGCTCCTGATACAAGTCCGGATCATCTACTGCCAGATAGCACAGGTCTTCATATCCTACCAAATCCTGAACGCATTCAAAAACGCCGTTTCCGACGCCGCCGATGGCTTTCATTCCCTCCGGCATATTGGCTCTCAAGGCTTCAAAGTCCCTGTGATACAACTCAAAATAACGGTCCGGGATGCTTTCCCAAGGATATTCCTCAAAGCTTTTCCGGTCAGAGATAACGCCTTTGATATGTCCGCCCAAGGCGCCGCTCCCCGGCATTGCTCCGCCGGCGCAGCCTTCAAAGGAGACGGTGTCATAACCCATCTGCTTGAAAAAATTGCAGTAATGGGAAAAATACTCGTTTAAGTCTCTGTCATCTCCGCCATGCAGATGTGCAAACTGTTCCCCAGTAATCTGTTCCATAATTTTGTCGCTGACAAGGTGCTCATACAGGGGAAGCCTCTTGGGAACACGGTTATACGCCGCATCAACAATGTTGTGATAATCAGGAGTAAAATTCATTTTGCCCACCTCTTTCTTTTACGATATCTTCAGCATACCAAAAATAGACTTTTCTTGCAATCAAAAGTGTACGGAATACAATTTTAATATTTTTAAGGATAATGGCACAGAAATCACATAAATCATATTGACTTTTTGTTTCTGATGACGATATAATGAGAAAGAATATAGAGGAAAAAATATTTTTCTTATGAGAAAAGAAATTGGCTCCCCGTTTGATAAACAGCGGGGGATACATCGAAGAGTATAGGAGGAATTGAAAAATGAACTATCCCAAAATCGGTATTCGTCCGGTGATTGACGGCCGCTGGGGCGGTATTCGTGAATCTCTGGAGCAGCAGACCATGAATATGGCGATTGCCGCTGCTACTTTGATCTCTAAAAACCTGAGGTATGCAGACGGCGCACCGGTAGAGTGTGTAATCGCTGACGGCACGATTGGCGGCGGTGAAGAGGCGGCTGCTTGCGCACGGAAATTTTCCAAAGAAAATGTAGTTGCCACCTTGACGGTAACGCGCTGCTGGTGCTATGGCAGTGAAACAATGGACCTAGACCCCAACACCATTAAGGCGGTCTGGGGCTTTAACGGCACAGAACGTCCCGGCGCTGTTTATCTGGCGGCGGTAATGGCGGCTCATGCCCAGAGAGGACTGCCAGCCTTCTCTATTTACGGACATGATGTGCAGGACATGGAAGATCTCTCTGTGCCAAAAGACGTGGAGGAGAAGATCCTTCGGTTTGCCCGCTGCGCAGTAGCGGTAGGACAGATGAAAAACCGGGCATATGTGGGATTTGGCTCTGTGGCAATGGGAATTATGGGTTCCTACTGCGATATGAGCTTTATGCAGAAATACTTAGGCATCCGGGCGGAATGGGTGGATATGACTGAGATTCTCCGCCGGATTACATTGGGAATTTACGACCATGAGGAATTTGAAAAGGCCTATCAATGGGTAAAAGAAAACTGCAGAGAGGGTATGGATGTCAACGCCGGAAAAGATTTACCGGAGATGATTCAAAAGTCCAAGGTAGTGAAAAACGACTGGGAATTTGTTGTGAAAATGACTTTGGTGATCCGCGATGTGATGCAGGGCAATCCCAAGTTGGCTGAAATGGGATGGCATGAGGAATCTCTGGGCAGAAACGGCATTTTCGGCGGCTTCCAGGGACAGCGGATGTGGACTGACTGGCTGCCGAACGGCGACTTTACCGAAGCGATTCTGAACACCACTTTTGACTGGAACGGCAAGAAAGAGCCGACGATTTTAGCGACAGAAAACGACGGATTAAACGGTACCGCCATGCTGTTCGGCAAACTTTTGACCGGCGGCGCCAGCGTATTTGCTGACGTGCGTACCTATTGGAGCCCGGAAGCAGTAGAGCGGGTGACAGGCAAACGTCCACAGGGTATTGCCAAAGATGGATTTATCCATCTGATCAACTCCGGTGCTGCTGCTTTGGATGGATGCGGTCTTGCGCTGGATGAAAATGGTGCAGGCTGTATGAAACAGTGGTGGAATATGACGCAGGAAGACAGTAAACGGATTATGGATGCTGTTGACTGGCCTGCCGCCAACCGGGAATATTTCAGAGGGGGAGGTTATTCTTCTCACTTCAGAACCCAGAACGAAATGCCGGTTACCTTGATTCGCGTCAATTTGGTAGACGGAGTCGGACCGGTACTCCAGATTGCAGAGGGCTATACTGCGGTATTGGATGACGATGTACACCGCATGTTGGATGAAAGAACGGATAAGACCTGGCCGACTACCTGGTTTGTACCCAGACTGACTGGAAAAGGCGCCTTTAAAGACGTTTATTCTGTCATGGCAAATTGGGGAGCAAACCATGGAGCGTTTGCTTATGGACATATCGGAAAGGATTTAATCACATTGGCTTCTATGCTCCGGATTCCGGTTTCGTTACATAATGTAGCGGAAAGTGATATTTATCGTCCTCATGCCTGGGCTTCCTTCGGTACTCAGGATTTGGAGGCTGCTGATTATAACGCCTGCAAAACCTATGGGCCGTTATATCGGTAATGGAAAGAAAATAAGGAGAAGGATTTGAATTTGGGGGCATATCGCCCCCAAATTTTTCATAAACAGGGAGAAGAAAAGGGGATTACAAGTATGGCTTTATTGCGCAAAAAATTTGATCCAATGAATGCCTATCGTTCTCACGAGGGGACGATTCTGGCCTCTGATGTGACGCCGGAAGGATTTTCCGTCCCATTTCAGCATGCATACGGCTATCTGCTGAATTCCGGCGCAATGGCGGGACATGCACATCCTACGGATGAGATCTATCTGGTGCTTTCCGGCAGCGGATATGTGATTTTAGGAGGGGGAAACCGTGGGGTAAGCGCCGGGGATGTGGTGGCAATTCCGCCGAACACCTGGCACACGATGCTTTGTACGGAAAAGGACGACGCGCCTTTTTTGTGGGCCGCCTTGTGGTGGGAGCACCTTGACGGAGCCAAAAAAGATTGGAAGCCGGAAGATGGCATTCCGGTGCTGCGTTTCTCTAAGGAGACGGCGACGCCATCCCACAATGGCACCATTCTGGCCTCTGAAGTGGTGCCGGATGTGCTCAACTGTCCGTTTGGCCATGCTTATGGCTATTTGGAAGATGGAAACAGTATGGAAACCCATGCGCATGAAACGAAAGAGTTCTATGTGTTTTTTGAGGGAACCGGTACGATGACTGTTGGGGAAGAAACCGAACCGGTGGGCCCAGGAGATGTTGTGGCGATTCCTTCTGGTATGCCTCACAGCGTGACGGCACAGAAAGGGGAAAAATTATTGTTTGCCGCTTTCTGGTGGGCGGAATGAGTGATTCATAAAAAATTCACAAACAAATTTTAATTTACCGTTAAAATTTGTTTGAACGTCTTAAAATATCCATATAAATTGACAAATCATGTCAATAGGTGTATGATAATGTCTGGAATCGAGGGGTGCTGATGCTCTTACAGAGCTGGCTGAGATTATACCCGTGGAACCAAGTGGATAATGCCACTGAGGGAAGATTACAACATGATTGATGCTGTAAATTTGACTGATACACGAGAACCCCGCAGAAACTGTTCTGCGGGGTTTTTGTGGGCAAGAAGTACTTGGGCTTGATTTCGAAATTTTGAAAAAAGAGGTTATTTCTATGTCAAGTCAAAACATCAGACGTTTGGTAGAAACAGCTTTGCTGTTTGCTATCGCTATGATTTTATCTATGGTCAAACTGTTCGACATGCCTTGGGGCGGTTCTGTGACCCTGTGCAGCATGCTGCCTATCATTTTGATTTCCTATCGTTATGGTGTCAAATGGGGACTGTTTTCCGGATTCGTATTCTCTATTTTACAGCTTCTCACCGGTTTGAGCGGATTAAAGGGATTAACTGGTCCCGCTGTAGTAGGAAGCATTCTGTTGGACTATCTGCTTGCCTTTACAGTACTGGGAATCGGTGGTCTGTTCCGCAATAAGATCAAACATCCGGGAACCGCTTTGGCGCTTGGTTCTGTAGTCGCAATTTTCGGGCGTTATCTCTGCTCCTTTGCTTCCGGATTTATTCTCTGGGGAAGCTTTGCAAAAGAGACGCTGGAAAGCTTTGGCGATGGAGTTGCCAGCTGGGTCTTGGATCATTTTTCCGGTTTTGCCCTTTCTGTGGTGTACTCCGCTCTGTATAACGCGACGTACATTGTTCCGGAAATGATCTTAACCGTGATTGTCTGTTTTATCCTTGGCGCTGTGCCGGTGATCGGGAAGAAACAGGACGCAATCGAAAAATAAGATGTGTCTTTTCGGAGATTACAGAAAATTGGTTGATTAAAGTAAATCCAGAGGGAGGATTTTACCTCCCCTCTGGATTTTTTTCTAAGGGTTGAGCGGACCCGTTCTGTAAGCGCGAAAATAAAGTTTTTTGTTTCAGTCTATCCCGTGAATTCTTTCTAAAGTAACTTCGAGAAAAACACGGATGAAGAGAATCTTCTGGCGCAAACCAGTAAAGGAAAAAACAGCAGGAACCTTTCAATGGTTCCTGCTGTTTTTGCGTTTTGATTTACTGTCTCGGTTCCAAAAATCCTTCTCTTGGTGTATTACCGAAAGCGTCGGCCACAATCCAGAGCTGCTGATCGGTAATAGACTGTTTGATCGGCAGGTGAGCGATCTTCATATAGAGTTCAGCTGCCTTTTCCACCGTTTCAATCAATCCGAAGGCTTCGTCCAAATCTTTACCGGTGCCGAAGATTCCGTGGGCAGCCCAAACCACCAGACGGAATTCTTTCATCTTTTCAGCGGTAGCCCGTCCGATTTCGTCGTTTCCGCAGAGCATCCAGGGCAGAACGCTGATTCCGTCGGGGAATACCACCATACATTCGGTACACATTCTCCAAAGGGTACGGGTAAATTCCCGTTCATCCAAGTCGTGAATGAATGTCATGGCGACAACATTGGTACAATGGCAATGCATAACGACGCGGTGATCCGGATCTACCTTGAGACGTTCAATATGGCTCATAAAATGGGCAGGAAGCTCGCTGGTAGGACGGCCACCGTCTTCATATCCCCACAAAAGGTCGATGCTTTTGCCGTCCTGAGCCACCCGGATGATACCCAGGTTGTTTTCAGGATCATCTATAACGTTTTTGAAATATTTTCCCGTTCCGGTTACAATAAAAATTTTCCCTGCCAAAAAGCTGGCATCAAAGTCCATAGGGATGTTTCTTACCGGGCGATCGATGTCCAGATATTCCTTCACCTGATCCTCTTCCAGCATGAAACTGATATTTCCGCCGTTTCTTTCATCCCAACCCAGCCGGTACATATTGGCTGTCATTTTACACATATCCCGTACAAAGGGAGCTGTTTTTACATCTTTCATCTTTATGATTCCTTCCAATTCCATAATCGTGATAGAGGGGCCGTTACCGTTTTAACAGCACATCCTGTTCATATTCTTTTACGTCTTTGAGCCAGGTTTCTCTGACAGGAACTCCCATCAATTCGCAGTAATAATCCCAAACAGCACCGAAAGGATAGGACTTTAATTCTTCCATCATAGCCAGGCGGGTGGTATAATCCCCGTTCAGTTCCGCTTCTTTCAGTTCCTGGGTAGGTTCCAGATAAGCTTTCAGCAATGCCTTGATCATATTTCTGGTACCGATTACCCAAGCTGCAATACGGTTGATGCTGGCGTCAAAGAAATCCAGACCGATATGGGTGCGTTCAATGAGATTGCCCCGCACCAAAGACTGAGCAATGGCGTTGAGCTCGTCATCCAGAATGACTACATGGTCGCTGTCCCAGCGAACCGGACGGCTGACATGAAGCAGCAGCTCATCTGTGTAGAGCAGCACACTGGGGATTTTGTCAGAGATCACTTCAGTGGGATGGAAATGTCCTGCATCCAAGCAGTAG
This sequence comes from uncultured Clostridia bacterium, assembly GCA_944382885.1. Taxonomy (GTDB): domain Bacteria; phylum Bacillota; class Clostridia; order Oscillospirales; family Ruminococcaceae; genus Massiliimalia. The sequence goes on from CALWNT010000189.1 coordinate 18,631, forward strand.
GCTTTCTTTCTGGTTGTGGCATATCCCAAAGCGAATTCATTGGAACCGACGGTATAGCTTTCCGCACCGATTCCAAACACCTTGCTTTCCAAAGCGTCCAAGCTGTATTTCGGATCCATCGGCACGCTGAACACCTCATCCAAGGCGGTCATCATCCGGTAACGAGGGCCTTCCCGGTCTACCGGAATGTCTTTATATCCGTCCGGGAACCAGAAATTCGTTACACATTTCTGGTCCAGTTCCCGTCCGAAGTAATCTGCGATCACTCTGCAGCGTTTGCAGTGTTCAATCCAGAAGGCGCGGACTTTGGGATCCGCACTGGAAATGGTGAAGCCGGAATCAGCCATGGGATGAGAAAAACAGGTGGGATTAAAATCCAGTCCCAGGCCCTGTTCTTTGGCCCAGCTGACCCATTTTTCAAAGTGTTTCGGTTTAATGGTATCCAAATCCAATTTTTCGTCTGTATCCGCATAGATCGCATGCAGGCTTAATTTGTGTTTTCCCGGGATAAAGGACAGGGCCTTTTCAATGTCCTGTCTGAGCTGGTCGGGGGTTTGGGCTTTTCCAGGATAATTTCCGGTGGTTTGAATTCCTCCGCTTAAGGCAATGTCCTGAAACAGAAAGCCGTTCACATCGTCTCCCTGCCAGCAGTGAAGGGAAATTTTTATTTTTTTCAATGCCTCGATGGCCGCATCGGTATCTACACCGATTTTCGCGTATGCGGCTTTTGCCAATTCATAGGCTTGTTGAATCTCCTGAGTCATCTTCTCTCTCCTTTTGAAAAGCCGGGGAGGAATCGCTCCCCGGCTTTCATCTACTGAAAACTGGTTTTGGTAAAATCTGAAATCGGATTAGTAAATCTTTTTATAGATTTCATAGATTTCTTCTGCGCTGGTGTCTCTCGGGTTGCCGGGAGTGCAGGCGTCAGCCAAAGCGGATTCGCTCAACGCTTTGAGATCTTCTTCTTTCACGCCGATTTCCCGGAGGGTTTTCGGAATTCCCACATCTTCAGAGAGCTTTTTCACAGCGTCGATCGCCGCTTTGCGGTATTCTTCCTGAGACATCTCGTCAACGCCCTGAACACCCATAGCTCTTGCGATCTCACGGTATTTTTCACCGGTAGCAGGTGCGTTGTATTCCATGACATAAGGAAGGATCACTGCGTTTGCTACACCATGAGGAGTATCATAAAAAGCGCCCAGAGGATGCGCCATAGAATGTACGATGCCGAGTCCCACATTGGAGAAGCCCATGCCGGCTACATACTGGCCTAACGCCATATCTTCTCTGCCCTTAGGCTCGTTGTTCACGGCGCTTCTCAAAGAACGGGAAATGATTTCGATAGCTTTCAGATGCAGGGTGTCGGTCAGCTCCCAAGCGCCCTTGGTGATATAGCCCTCGATAGCATGGGTCAGTGCGTCCATACCAGTGGAAGCGGTCAGGCCTTTGGGCATAGAGGACATCATTTCGGAGTCTACAATCGCTACAACCGGAATGTCATGGGGGTCAACACAGACGAATTTCCGCTTTTTCTCTTCGTCGGTAATAACGTAGTTGATGGTAACTTCCGCCGCTGTTCCTGCTGTAGTGGAAACTGCAATAATCGGAACAGATTTATTTTTGGTCTCTACTGCGCCTTCCAGGCTGACTACGTCGGCATGTTCGGGGTTATTGGTAATAATCCCGATGGCTTTCGCTGTGTCAATCGGAGAACCGCCGCCAATGGCAATTAAGTAATCCGCACCGATCTGAGCAAATTTTGCAACGCCTTCTTTGACAATCGCAACGGTAGGATTGGCCTTAACGTCGTCAAAAACTTCATAGGCGAGACCGTTCTGATCCATCAGATCAGTTACTTTGGAAACCACGCCGAATTTTACCAGGTCCTTGTCGGTTACGATCAGGGCTTTTTTGAAACCGCGGCCTTTGGCTTCATCCACAATATGGGAAATCGCTCCAGCGCCGATATAGCTGGTTTCATTTAAAATCATTCTGTTTGCCATAATATCTACTCCTTTTTTCTTTTTATTGGAACCGGAAAACCTTCCGGTTAGAATACCTGTAACTACTACTTCGCATCCATCAGGCTTTGATAGCGGGGGAATTCTCTTTCCCAAACATCCTTTTCTTCCGGCCCATATTCTTTCAGCTGAGTGGAGTTGCGGATCACTTCTCTCGCTTGATTCAAGCCCTTTATTTCTCCCAAGGCCATATACTGCACCGCAATATTTCCGGTTACAGTGGCTTCTGCCGGGCCAGCGATTACCTTCGCACCAGTGGCGGACGCCGTCATCCTGCAAAGCAGGGTGTCTTTAATTCCTCCGCCCAGCATGTGGATACTTTCGTAATGTTTGCCGGTAAGCTCCTGTAATACATTATAAATGACTTTATATTTCATCGCAAGGCTGTCATAGATACAGCGCATGATTTCTCCCCGGGTTTTCGGCACATATTGTCCAGTGCGCTGACAGTATTCCACCACCCGCCGGGGCAGGTTCCCTGCCGGTTCAAAGGAGGGATCGTCCACATCGACAAAACACTGGAATGGCTTGGCCGCTAAAGCCTCCTGTTCCAGTTGGGCAAAGCTTACGTCTTCTCCCTCTCGCTTCCATTGACGGCGGGATTCCTGAATCAGCCACAATCCCATAATATTTTTGAGAAAACGGGTGGTTTTTTCAATACCCGTTTCGTTGGTATAATTGGCTTTGCTGGTGTCCTCGTTGATCAGAGGTTCAGAAAGCTCTGTCCCGAACAGACTCCAGGTGCCGCAGCTGATGTAGATAAAGTCTTTTTCTTTCGCGGGAGCGCTCACCACTGCCGAAGCGGTATCGTGGGTGGCCACGGCAATCACAGGAACCGGCTTGCAGCCCAGCTCTTCACAGATTTCTTCGGATAAATTGCCGTAGCTTTCTCCCGCTTCAATTAACGGCGGGAATTTTTCTGTGGAAATTCCCAGCTTTTCGCAAAGCTCCTGATCCCATTCCTTGGTATAGGGATTAAGCAAATTGGTCGTAGAAGCGTTTGTCACTTCAATTCTCTTTTGCCCGGTGAGAAAATAGGCCATCAAATCAGGAATCATTAAAATCTGATCCGTATTGTTCCACAATTCCGGTTCTTCCTTGATCAGATAATAGAATTGATAAATCGTATTAAAATGAATATACTGAATCCCTGTACGGCTGTAAAGTTCCTCTTTTCCAACTGTCTCAAACAGTTTTTCCGGAACCCCGTGAGTTCTCGCATCCCGGTAATGAAGCGGATTCTGCAAAAGCTCTCCTTTTTTGCTGAGCAGGCCAAAATCTACTCCCCAGGTATCGATTCCTACTGCGTCAAAGCCTCCTAGAGCGACTGCCTTGGTAATGCTTTGCTTGACCTCATGAAACAGCCGAAGAATGTCCCAGTACATATGCCCGCAGACCACGACTGGATCATTGGAAAAGCGATGAATTTCTTCCATCTGAATCTGCTTTCCGTCAAAGGTTCCCAGCATCGCTCTGCCGCTGGATGCACCAAAATCAAAGGCCAATACTTTTTTCCCCATCCATTTGCCCTCCTTTATTATGTCATCCACAATCGGTTCAGCAAAGTGCGTGACAGGCTGTCCTAGCCAATCAATCACAGGCATGTCTGCCAACCGATTCACGTTCTGACTCTTTCTAAATCTCATTATACTCCCTTTTAAAACAAAAAATAAGGACGTAATTTATCTTTTCATACGTCCTTATTTTCTATTCAGCGATTAGTTGTCCATAGGAAAGAAGCCATTCCACAACGCCGTTTTTCTCGTTGGAAGGAATCACTCCATCAGCGGCCTCTTTCAGCTCTGGTACCGCATTTTCGACTGCATATGCCTCATCAGCCGCGAAAAACATGGGAATATCATTTTTGGCGTCCCCAAACACCACCACTTTCTCATATCCCAATTGTTCCTTGAGCTTCAAAATTGCGCTTGCTTTTGTTGCGTCTTTGGGCATCAATTCGCACCAATACTCTTCCCGATAAAGCTCCTGCTGAAAGACCGACTGACAACAGTTCTCTTCCTTGATTCGCTCATAAAAAGGAGACAACTCCTCCTGCTCCCCAATGCAGGTAAAGTGGAAAATATCTCCTTCATATAGAGCGGATTTGGAAGAAACGCCCCTCATACGGGGATCCCTTTTTCGATTACTCAGATAATAGGACAACCCCTCGTTTTCTGTGCCTTTGAGCCAGGAAACCCGTTCCGTCCCCTCGATATAACTGTAAACAATCGGAGACAACTGGAATTCTTCCATAAGTCCGATCAAGAATTCCAGCTCTTCCCCGGTAAAGGCGGAAGAAAAAATCGTCTCCTTTGTGATCGGATCGACCACATAGGTTCCGTTATAGGTAATCACCGGCAGAGTCAAATGCAGTTTTTGGGTAATCGGTCCGGCGGACATGATCGATCTTGCAGTAGCATAGGTAAAAGCGAGTCCCTGATTTAAGAGAAGGTTGAGCTTTTCTACCGTTTCCTCTGTCAAACGGCTTTCTCGGGAAAGAAGCGTTCCGTCTAAATCTGTTACATAAAGTGTTTTCATTTTTCTTCGTTCTCCCTGAAACGTTCTTTTTCCTGGAATAAGCTTTTCCCTCTCACTTCTTCCCGAACAGGAACTTCTCCTGTCCTTTTGTATTCCATGCGGTACTCTTTGGGACTCATGTGATATTTTTCCCGAAACCGGCGGTGAAAATAGCTGTTGTTTTCATATCCCACCGAAAGAATAATGTCTGTTACCGGCAAGCTGGTTTCCCGCAGCATTTGCAGCGCCTTATCAAACCGCCTTTCCTGCAATAGCTCTTTAAAGGTCGCTCCGGTTACACTTTTGACAATCCGGCTCATTTTAGGCACAGGCTGCTCCATCTTATAAGCCAGTTCAGTCAGCGTAGCCGTTTTATAATGCTGCTCGATATATCGCATCACATATGCTGTTACAAAACGGGAAAAGGAATCTTCCGGAGAGGACTGGATCTTGTCGGTATACTGTTCCAACTGCAAAAACAAAAGCCCCATCGTAATCTGGTTGATTTTCTGATCGTTTTCCTTTCGATTCAGCAGGGAATAGATCATATTTTCAATCAGATTTTGTACGGGAAGAACATCGGATACTTTAAAATGGAGGTATTTGGGACCGTCGTTTTCCCGTCTTAAATTGGAAATGATAAAACGCGCCAGCACATTATTTTTATCCACCATCTCGTAGGCCGTATCAAAAAATTCCGGAAGAATAATAAAATTGATTCCGATATCCTTTTCCCCCGCATAAAGGATCTCATGAGAAACAGACCTGCTCAAAAAGAGCAAATCCCCCTTTTGGAGTATGATTTTTTCTTCCTGGTCAATTAAATGAACGGTTGACCCGGAACACATGTACATAATCTCTACGTAATTATGCTTATGCTTGGGAAAATTCACAAACCGAGTATGCGGACGAATGCTGATCAACTCACCCTTGGCCAGCATTTTTTTGCTGTCTACGGTAAATTCCTCTCCATTGGCATAGATCTCCTGTTCAATCTTCTGCCTTTCCAGCACACGTTTTTCCTCGTCCGTTACGCTTTCCAGAATTTTCATTAACTCCATGTTCATGATGAGATCACAGCCTGCCTCTCTCTATTCAGTTGTGCGTTATCCGATGAATTCCCGTTGCGGTACTAGAAAAAGGCCCCCTTAAATGACTTCCAGATCATCCTTTTCCGGCAGTTTTGGAAATACCTGATGCGGTTCTGCCTGATACCAGTAAACAGTTGTGGCAATATCGCTCTGCTGGGGCAGATATCTGCCGCCGGAACGCCAGCCCAGATCCTGAATGGTTACCTTCAGTTCCTTTTCAAACCGAATGGGATCCATCAGATGGAAACGGTACATACCAAAGCGAGTATTGGCTCTGTAAAGCCCGTCTGGTTTTAATACCTGATGTAATCCGGTGTAGGGGCCGGAAAATACGCCGTACTGTCCCTGAGGAAATTCGAAGTTCCACGCGCCGCCAAAATAGTCTTCGGTACCGGTTCCGCAGATGGTGGGGAAATCAGTGTCTCCATCCATATAAAACTTGATTTCGCCTTCGCCCCACCAACCGTTGTTGTTTACCTGAACAGCCATGTAAAGACCTACATACTGGCCTTTTCCTTTAATTCCGTCCACAATGGTGTGTACGTCTTTATATTTCACCGGATTGCTTCTTCTCCACTGTGCATGGAAATAACCCATGTCATCCGGCACCTCAGTCAGAACGTAGTCTACCTGATAGTACACCACGGCATCTTCTTCGCCAATATTTTCTACTGTGATTTTTGCACTCTTGCGGAACGGCATCTGAAAATAGCTGTTGAAACCGCCGGCAGGGTTTACGCAGATCACATTGGAATTGACGTTGCTGCGTTCGCACCAGCCGTTGCAGAAAAAGTCGCCCAGAGGCACTTCTACAGAAGGTGCTTCTTCTCCGTCCCAATACATTCTCAGAATCAGCGTTCTCCAGTTTTTGGGATCTGTGGTGATCCAGATATGCTGGATGGCGCCGGATTCATTGATCTGAGCCATGGTAAAGTTGGTTTTCTTTTCAATGACAACAGAAGGGGAAACCTTCCAGCCCTGACCCAGCTCTCTGGCGCAGTTAGCGCCTGTGCCTTCCGTGGCCATGCCGCCTTTTCCTTTTTCACCGTTAAAATTTTCTGCTGAGATGGAACGGCTTACCGCAGAGGAAAGCCTAGCCAGAGACTGAAGCCCTGTTTCTAATCCATTATAGCTCATCGTTTATTCTCCTTTCTTTCGCTCTTGCTTTTCCGTGCTGATTGCTGATCTATTTTGATGGCAAGACCCGAAAAAACAAAAAGAACCCCAGACCCGCCGAAACAAGCGCGTCTGGTCTGTTCCAGTAAGCTTTTGTGTTGCACAGATCTTCCGTTCAACATCACCTATTATAGCCGTAATAATCCTGTTTGTATTTAACTTTTCTTTGCAACAATTTAACAAAAATTGCTGTTTTGAAGTTCTTGTTTTATTTCATCCGACCACGGTAGTAAGCCGGGGAAACGCCGGTCAGGTTCTTAAACCACCGGCTGAACGAATGGATAGAGCTAAATCCCAACTGCTCTGCAATTTCATTGACCGACATCATGCTATAAAGCACCAAATCTCTTGCTTTGGTCAATCGAAGTCTTGTATGATACTGAATCGGAGTTTCATGATAAGACAGTTTGAAGATGCGCAGCATATGGTACTTGCTCAAATTTACCCTGGCGGCCAGATCATCCAGAGAAACTTCTTCCTCTGCATGATCCGACAGATATTGCTTGATAAACTCCATCTCTTCCTGATGCTGAGGAAAAATCGAATTGCGGCTCCATTCGTATTCCCGGCAGAGGGTCGCCCACAAACAGGTAAAACTTCCCTGAAGCATGATCTCCCGATAAGGAGAACGGTCGTTGTATTCCCGAATCAAATCCATCAGCTGCTGTTCGAATACCAATGGATTCTTCAACTGAATCACCGTGGGAAAATCCTTTGTAAAGACAAATTGCTTTGCTTCATCCAGACGTCCCTGCTCTCTCGGTGAAATAACAACAGGAAGTTTCACCATAATCTGTACTGTTTCACTGTCTTCTCTTCTGAAAAAGTCAAAATGGACATGGGGCTGATGCACAATGTCTTCTCCTGTAGCAAAGGAATGTACCCTTCCCGGACGGAAAAAGATGATGCTTCCCGGAGGACAGGTATATTCTTCTCCCTCTTCCGTAATATACATTGTACCTTCTTTAATATAAATCAGTTCATGATCCAGAATCATTCGCTCGGCAAAAAAATTTTTTTCCATGATATGGTCCGCAGCATACCGGACGTAAGGCGTCAACAGCTCCATTGTTCCAAACACTCCTTTATCAGCTGAAATAACCGGTTTTCTTTGGACTGCGCTAATCATTGGAAAGCGCATCGGTAAAATCTTTGGTAATATTCTGCGGCCGTGTAATCGCACCTCCGATAACCGCAGCACATGCCCCCAGAGAAATGGCCTTTTTGAGCTGAGCAGGCGTTTTAATACCGCCTTCGGCTATGACCGGCAAAGACAGACTTTGAACGCATTGTTCCAGCAGAACAAAATTGGGAACCGGTTTTCCCTTAGTCTGTGCGGTATAGCCGTAAAGGGTGGTCCCCACCAAATCGAATCCCAGTTCCTGGGCCGCTTTTGCCTCTTCAAAATTGGAAATGTCAGCCATCAATAATAGATCGGGATATTCCCTTCTGATCCGTTCTACCAGCTGACTTAAAAGAATCCCGTCCGGACGAGGCCGGGCAGTTGCGTCTATGGCCAATACCTCCGGAGAGGCTGTCATCACATGCTCCACCTCACGAAAAGTGGGGGTGATAAACATATCGTTTCCCGGATAAATTTTTTTCATCAAGCCGATGACTGGCACTGACACCTCTTTCTTAATTTCCGTAATATCCTCCGGGGTATTGGCCCGGATTCCCACAGCGCCTCCCATAACCGCCGCTTTTGCCATTCTTCCCATAATAAAGGAACTGTGCAGCGGTTCGTCCTCTAATGCCTGACAGGATACAATCAGGCCTCCCTGGACCTGCTTGAGGTATTCTTCTCTATTCATGATTTCTCCCTCCTTGGCGTTTTTATTTGCGAAGATCCGGCAGTTGGCGTAAATTTTCCATCAAATCCCGAAAGGTCCCTTGCTTCACTTTGGAAATGTCTACCTGATGAGGATTATACAGCGAATCTGTCACCAAAAACACCTCCATGCCCAGCTTTTGAGCACAAACATCTTCTACAGCGTCATTTCCAATCATCAGGCAGTCCTCCGGCTTTTTGCCGATCTGGTGTAAAATATCCAGATAATAGTTGGGATTCGGCTTGCAGTGTACACTGTTTTCATAGGTTGTCACCAGGCTGAAATCTTCCGGTGATAATCCGATCCAGCTTAATCTTGATCTGGTTCCAGAGGCCGGAAAGATCGGGTTCGTCGCCAGCACGACCTGATATCCCTTTTCCTTCACGATCTCAACAGCCTCTTTTGCCAGAGGGTTTTCCCCAGTATAAGCCTTGGCCTCGTGAAATTCATGGCTGTAAAAGCTCTCAAACTCCTCTTTGAGAGAAAGCACCCGATCTCCCATCAGAGCTGCAAATACTTCCCAAAATCGTTCTTCATTGGTTTTGGCTCCGTCATTTTCTACCATAGCCTTTGTCCCGGCCCACACCGCTTTTACCAGTGCATCCGGATCAAATCCCATAGGAGCACATTTTTTCGCCAAAGTTCCAAAATAGCCTTTTGTAAAGGTATCCATGTCCATTGGCAGCAAGGTGCCGTCTAAATCAAATAGAATTGTATCCATTGGTTTTTCTCCTTTTTATCTATTATTGTCATCATACCACAAATGCCGTTAGTTTTACAGAGAGAGATAGCTATATTCCGGAAAATTAACAATCCTTTTACAGGAACTTTCCCTGCGATCATAAAAATTTAGAAAACCGGAATTTAACGGAGGGGGGTCTTTACGAAATTGTTATTATTGATTCTTGGCCGTTTTTGACACCTTCTGTCTTCTCTCTGCATAAAATAGAACGGAAGGAGGGAAGTAATATGCAAAAAATGATTGACGTCTCGAAATACCAACCTGAAATCGACTATGAAAAAGTAAAGGCTGCGGGAATTAAAGGAGTCATCATCCGCTGCGGGCTGACCTATTGGGGCGAACAACAGATGGACAAGGATCCTTACTTTGAACAGCATTATGCCGGTTTCAAAGGGATAGGGATTCCAGTAGGAGCCTATTATTACAGTGCCGCCGATAGCAATGACATCGCCAGAAAAGAGGCGGAATACTGCAAAACCCTGCTGGCAGGGAAGCAGTTTGAACTTCCCATCTACTACGATGTGGAAAACAACGAGCGTATGGGGAAGCTCTCTAAGGCTGCTTTGACAGAAATTTGTAAAACTTTTTGTGATACGATGGAAAAAGCGGATTATTTTGTCGGAGTTTATTCCAACACCAATTACTTTACCAATAAATTGAATTTCTCAGAATTGTCTGAGCAATACACCATATGGTTAGCGGATTTTAGAGGAGAAAATGCCAATCAAACGCTGAAACGGGATATCTGGCAGTACAGCTCTACCGGTCGGATAGACGGCATTTCCGGTAATGTGGATCTGGATGAATGTTACCGCGACTTTCCGCCTCTCATGAAAGAATACGGGAAGAATGGTTTTGCTGCGCAAGAGGAACAGCCCCAGTTTCCTATTTATCAATATCAAACGGGACTGTATGAGGTCACTGCTGACAGGCTGAATGTGAGAACAGGGCCGGGGACAAATTACCGGATCAAACCGCTGTCCGAGCTGACCGTCTCTGCTAGAGAACAGGGCGGCTATGTAAAAGGGGTACTCTTTACTGCACAAGAAGTCAAAAATCTGACGGGAGAGTCCTGGGCGAGAACGCCTTCGGGTTGGGTTTGCCTCAGGAATCAGGAGGGCGTCTATGCCAAAAGAGCGGAAGACAGCCTACCAGTTTACGCTTATACAGTTGGAACCTATCAAGTGACGGCAAGCGAGCGCATGAATGTCCGCACCGGGCCTGGAACCAATTACCGGATCAAATCACAGTCTGAACTGACCGCCTCTGCCAGAGAACAGGGCGGATATCAGCCAGGTGTTATTTTCACTGCGAAGGAAGTCAAAAATTTGCCGGGAGAATCCTGGGCGAGAACCCCTTCCGGCTGGGTTTGTCTGCAAAACAGCCAAGGTGTTTATTGCAAAAGGATTTCATAGAACAATCTATCCGGCGGCAGGTTTCCTGCCGCCGGAATTATTTTGGTTAAGGATATAAAGAAGATAAACGGAAATTTATCTTTTTATGTGGGGGGAGCACCCCCACAGCTTTTATGATAGAACAAAATTTGTTTTATCAATATCAAATAGTTTGCCGGGCGTTTCACCCCGGCACCCCGACTTCCTTTTGACCCACGTCAAAAGGAAGCAAAAACGTGCCCCTCGCCAAGGGGGAAACTCTCCTGCGGAGAGTGACGGGTCTTAAAAATTGACTTCTATCCAAGTGCGGTGGAAAATATTAGTTTCTACCGAAATAACCGTCAACCCTAGATACAAACTAAATTTTTCCTTCTTATATGGTTAGGAGAACACTTATTAGACCCGTACCAAAGCCCCCGCGGCGACTGAGCGGTGCCCTTTCCACCTTTTGGGCAAGCAAAAGGTGCCGGGGTCTGGGAGCCGGTGCTCCCAGGGGCTTTCTTCTTTCACTGAAAGAAAGTGATCGGGTAAAATCGCTTTAAAGTAGAAAGATAAATTTCTGTTTCAGGTTTCAAATTGCAGATGCCTTTCAAATGTACTATAATAAAACCATCTAATTTGATTGGACGGAGGATGTGAAATGTATATTGCCGATCTTCATATTCATTCCCGCTTTTCCCGGGCGACCAGCAAGGACTGTGACGCGCCTCATCTGGATTGGTGGGCCAGGCGTAAGGGTATCGGGCTGATTGGAACGGGGGATTTTACCCATCCTGCTTGGCGGGCTGAACTCAGAGAACAACTGGTTCCGGCAGGGGAAGGAGTCTATACCCTTCGGGAGGATTTGCGCATTTCGGGGAATACACCGGGAAGTACGCCTCGTTTTGTGGTAACGGGAGAGATCAGTTCGATTTATAAGCGAAATGGAAAAACAAGGAAGGTACATAATCTGATCCTGCTGCCGAATCTGGAAGCGGCGGAGGAGCTCTCAGCCAAATTAGAGGCAATTGGCAATATTCATTCCGACGGACGGCCGATTCTGGGGCTAGACAGCAGGGATTTAATGGAACTGACCCTTACTACCTGTCCGGATGCGGAATTTATCCCCGCGCATATCTGGACACCGCATTTTTCCATGTTCGGTGCCTTTTCTGGATTTGAAACGATTGAGGAATGTTTTGATGATCTCGCTCCTTATATCCATGCGGTAGAAACGGGACTGTCCTCCGATCCGCCGATGAACTGGCGTGTATCCGCGTTAGACCGTATGACGCTGGTTTCCCATTCTGACGCCCACTCACCGGCAAAATTGGGAAGGGAAGCGAATCTTCTGGAAACAGGAATGAGCTATCCCGAACTAATTCGGGCAATCCGTACCGGAGAAGGCTTCCTGGGAACAGTGGAGTTTTTCCCGGAAGAGGGAAAATATCATCTGGATGGCCACCGCAACTGCGGCGTTTGCCTGACGCCTACCCAGACTATGGAACGGGAGGGGCTATGTCCGGTCTGCGGCAAAAAGCTTACCATCGGTGTGGAACATCGGGTGGAGGAATTGGCGGACCGTCCGATTGGCTATCATCCGGAAAGCGCCAAACCTTTTGAAAGCCTTGCTCCCTTGCCGGAGGTCATTGCAGCCTCTACCGGGAAATCGGTGGGCTCGAAAGTAACGCAAGAGCGATACGAACAGATGCTTTCGGATTTGGGTACAGAATTCTATATCCTTCGGGAAGCTCCCATCAAAGACATTGAACAGTCAGCAGGTCCTTGTATCGCGGAAGGAATTCGCCGTCTGCGTACTGGACAGGTGGAGCGAAAAGCGGGATTTGACGGAGAATACGGGACGATTACCCTGCTGTCTCCGGCGGAAATAGAGCAGATGAATGGGCAGATTTCGCTGCTGGGGGCAGAGCTTCCCAAGAAGGCAGAAAAAAAGCCAAAAGAGAGAGAAATCAAGAAGAAAAAGACTGTGGTAGAGGAAAACACGGAGAAGAAGGAACAGCTCAATTCCGAACAGCTGGAGGCCGTTGCTGGGGAAGAAAAAGTGATAGCGGTAATTGCGGGCCCGGGAACCGGAAAAACAAAGACGCTGGTTTCCCGGATTGCTTATCTCATTGAGGAAAAGCATGTGAAGCCGGAAGAGATTACCGCCGTTACCTTTACCAATCAGGCGGCGGCTGAAATGCGGCAAAGGCTGGAACAGCGTCTGAAGGGGAAGAAAGCGGCATCCGCTATGACCATCGGCACCTTTCACGCCATCTGCCTGAGACTTTTAGGGAAGGTACATCTTGTCAGTGAAGGAGAGGCTTTGACCATCGCGGAAGAACTCCTCAGCCGAGAGGGAAAGAAGGGTAGTGCCAAAGGGCTTCTGCTGGAAGTGTCCCGGTATAAAAACGGCATGGCTTCCCAGAACGTGGAGGAAGAACTGGTTCAGTCCTATTGCTCCTATTTAACGGAACGGAATCTGCTGGATTTTGACGATTTGCTCTTAAAAACGCTTCCTCTGGATGTGGCTAGGCGGAAAAATTTTCACTATTTACTGGTGGACGAATTTCAGGACATCAATCCGGTACAGTATCAGCTGATTCGTGCCTGGAGCCAGCAGGCAGATAGCCTGTTTGTAATCGGTGACCCGGATCAGTCCATTTACGGATTCAGAGGAGCTGACAGCCGTTGTTTTGAGCGACTGTTAGAAGATTTCCCAGAGGGAAGGGAAATCAGGCTAAGTGAGAATTACCGCTCTTCTCCGGAAATTTTGTCTGCGGCTTTGCCTGTGATCGAAAAAAATCCGGGCAGTATTCGGAGACTTTCTCCCAATTTGCCTTCCGGTATGCCGGTGCGTTTCCTTCAGTTGCAGGATGATTTTTCCGAGGGCGTTTTTATTGCCAAGGAGATCGCTCAGCTTACCGGCGGCGTGGATATGTTGGAAAGTCAGAAGATGGATCAGGACAGAAAAATCCGTTCGTTTTCGGATATTGCTGTTTTGTGCCGTACCCACCGTCAGTTAGAGATGATTGAAAAATGTTTGAGACATGACGATATCCCCTGTATTGTCAGCGGAAAAGAGGACTTTTTGGAAGAGAAGGATGTGCGGGGCGTGCTGGCCTTCTTCCATTCTTTGCTGGATCCTCAGGACACAGCCGCCCTCAAAACTGCCCTACGATTCCTTTGGGATTGTCCGGAAGATTTGATTCAGCCGGTTTTAAAAGTCTGTGCCGAACAGGCACAGTTTACTGTGGAACAGTTTGCGGAACGACTGGAAATAGTAGCAAAGGGATATGGCCATTTGGAGCTTTGGCTGGATCGCGTGAGAGAATGGTTGCCGCTGGTCCAACAAGAAAAGCCGTGGAAGCTGATCGCCCGCTGGGAAGAGAGCTACGGAGCGTCCTCTGCGTTGGAACACCTGCGGAATATCGCTGTATTTCATCCCAATATGGAATCTCTGTGGGAGATGCTGACGCTGGGACAGGAAGCGGACGTCGAGAGGGCTGCTGGAAAAGGATGGGAGTCCGGCGCGGTGCGGCTGATGACCCTTCACGGCTCTAAAGGGCTGGAGTTCCCGGCGGTGTTCGTCGCCGGGGTGAAAAAAGGGACGCTTCCGCTGGAATCGAAAGGCCATTCCACAGACATGGAGGAAGAACGCCGTCTATTTTATGTGGGGATGACCCGTGCGAAAGAAGAACTCATCCTGACAACCACTACGGAGCCTTCGGCTTTTTTGGAGGATTTGCCAGAAACGGTCAAGATGGAGTATCCAGCTCGCCGGGAACGTCTCGCAGAGCAATTGAGCCTGTTCTAAAAAGGGAAAGAGGTCGTCAGTGCCTGTTGCCGCAAAGTCCTTTTGTCAATTTTCAGAAGCGAAAATTGTGCAGAATAGGCAGATAATACCGGAAATAGATTTCTTTTCTTGACAAAAGAGGCAAAAAGGAATACCCTTGATTACGAAATGATAAAATCATATGAATCATTTCATGTGAAAGAAGAGAAAAAGGGGAAAGGGAATGATGGAAGTTTATCAAGAGCCTTCAAAAGAGATTCCGGTTTATGGCAGCTATGACGTTGTTGTTGCTGGGGGTGGATGCGCGGGATTTGCGGCGGCAGTTGCCGCGGCGCGAGAGGGCGCCAAGACCTTGATTATTGAGCAGTTCCCGTTTTTTGGAGGGACTGCCACAGCGTCTTTAATGGCGACGATTGTTGGAATCCGGAATCAGGTAAAACCGGATGATCTTCAGGTTTGTAAGGGCATCGGGGAAGAGTTGATTCTCAAAATGATCGAGATGGGCGGTGCGGAGCATTCCCGCAACGCGTATGAATCCGTAAAGCGCAGTGATACCAAGGGAGATTTGTCTTATAATTACGCCTTTGATACGGAAGTGTTTAAAAAGGCCGCCCTTGATATGGTGGTGGCTTCTGGGTGGGAAGTGTTATGCCATACCGATTTTTCCGACGTGAGTATGGAGGTACACCCGGGCGTGGGAGTCATCGTGGAAAACGAGGGAGGGAGACGCGCGAT
>CALWNT010000190.1 GCA_944382885.1 uncultured Clostridia bacterium
AAATCCAGTTTGGTGCGGATTGGCATTACTCTTCACCTGGATTCGATTTGAGTATCCTTCCGGCGGAAGAACATTCCGCGCAAATTCCGGTAATGTATTTTTCATCGCTATGTACGATCAGGGTATGTCCTTCCCTTCTGCATACCGGGCAATAGATGGCGTTGGTGCCGTTGCTGCTTTTCTCCCAGCGTTTTAAGGCCGCCTGGATCTCCAGCATTTTATATTCTTCTCCCATTGACTTTTACTCCTCAGTTTCACTTTTTGAAAAATGATACTCCATCAAATCCGCAATCGTTAAATACTCTTGCGCAAACCTTGAATCTCCATGAGTTTCTTTCACTTTTTCGCGAAATTGTCCCAAATCTCCATAAAAGCAACCACACACGACATAAATTTTCTTGTCATTACCTCTAAAAAAAGTGGTGTTTCTGTATTCCGATCCAAAACCCTTTATTGTGGCATAGTCGGCATCGCCGTACACCCGTGCATCGCCGGACACCCAAGCATTGCCGTACACCCGTGCATCGCCGGACACCCAAGCATCGCCGGACACCCAAGCATCGCCGGACACCTGAGCATTGCCGGACACCTGAGCATTGCCGGACACCTGAGCATTGCCGTACACCCGTGCATCGCCGTACACCCAAGCATTGTCGTACACCTGAGCATCGCCGTACACCCAAGCATTGCCGGATTGACAAAGGTTGTCTTCTTTTTCTACATAACCACCCACATCACCTTTTTTTATATTCCCAAAATCTACCAAAGCACGAATTCTAAACAACTTTTTACCAAATACAACTTTGGTTTCGCTTGTCAACTCAAATTTTTTCATTTGACTTTTCTCCTTCTTTCCGCTATCATGAAGATGTAATCTTTTTTAGTCATGCGCTTTCGCGCTGCTGGCCTTTATGGCCTCCTGTCTCCCGGTTGGTGTTGCCGCACCGCCGGGAGGTTTTCTTTTTCCGCCGGATTTTTCGGTGCAATGCCCAGCAGATCAGGTTATACAGCCCGTCCAGCACTAGCAGCACAAACGCGATCCCGAATCCCCAGCCTGCTCCTGCTCCGATAAATTCCCAGTCTTGTGGGGTCATTCGAATCACCTCCTGTATTTTTTCAGTTTCTTCAATCGGTTTTCCAGATCGTCGATATCCAAATTCCAAGCCTCATAGGCTACTTTTGTCGGCACCAGTCTGGAATCTATAATCGGATATTCTTCCGCAAGCGCTTTTTCTTTTGCAATCCTCTTCATTTTGAGCGCCGTAGCATTACCACAGCCAAACAGTTCTTTAATATCACTGTTGCTCAACTCGATTCGGCTATAGTACATAATGACCGCCTGCTCAATATCCTTTAACTGTAAGCCTATGTTCATGTTCTCACCCCACTTTTAATCATCTGGTTCCAAAGGCAAATCTTCTTCTGTCCTCTTGGGGAATTCACTCTGAAAATCTCTTTCAGCAACAGGGATTCCCACAAGTTCTACAAAGACACGCTCTCTTGGACTATTGTATTTTACTCTAGCCTTTTTAAGGGCTTGATCAAATAAAAGGAAAGCCATTCTTTTACTGGAAGCGTCTTGATATATCTTGAAATCCGTGCTGGATTCCAACCAAACTAAATATCTGCATTCCCCGACTTGGCTATCAAATTCTGCATCTATCAGCCAATCTATCGTCACTTCTAAAACCTCTGCGAATTTTTCCAGATCATCAAGATCCAGCCTGATTTTTACCTCCTCAATGCCGCAAAGCCTTGCGTATTTAATCTTTGCTTTCTCCGCAAGTTCTTTTTGGGTAAGGCCTTTGTTTTGTCTCGCTTTTACAATGTTGTTGGCAATATCACAGTAAAAATCAAATCCTATCCTTTCCAATGTCTGTGATTCGTAAAATCTCATTTTTCTCTCCACTCCCGTCTCAGTATATCCTCACAAGGATCGTTTTCCGCTAAAAAATTCCCTTCAAAATCCCAATACTGCAATACCGTTCTGCACGGATCTTCATTTGTTCCGTCTCCGCATAAGGATTTAGTTACAATCACCTGAATCACCTTAGCTGAATCAGTTCCTCTCGGTCTTGCCATAACTCTCACCCCCTATCCTACTTTTAGTTTGTTCTCCCTTTTTCAAATCTGTGATATACTTAATTTAGATTGTCCACAAAATAATTAGAAAGGAAGACACGCAAATGCCCGAAAATAACTGGTTTGGTTATGATTCATTAAAAGATTATCTGAATTCTGAAGAATATCAAAAAAACGTTGAAAAATATCAGCAATCCGAAGAATTCAAACATGATATGCTCGCAATGCGTAAAAGGATTCATAAACGTAAACGTCAAGAACTTTTAGAAATTTTCAAAAGAAATGCTTACAACATTATCAATACTGCTATCGCCTTAGCCGCTTTAATTATCGCAATTCTAAAGTAATCATTTTCAACGCTTCCAATGCTTCCTGAAGAATTTCTTCACACTTTGCAATGTTCCGACTTTCTTCCGGAAGCTCCTTTAACAAGAAAGAAGCAATATAGTATGGTAATTCTTTCTCTTTCATCTTCTCACCCCCTATCCTGCTTTTTGTTTTTGCAGTATAATTTTCCTATCAAATAATGAAAGGAGTAATTTGATGTTTCATCCTAATATTGATGACGAAAATTTTAATCCGTGGGACGATGATGACAGTCCTTATGATTTGTGGGAAAAGACTTCTCACAACACAGAAGAGCAACTAAAAATGTTCCAACAGATGAAAAATGATTCTGAAAGAGAATCAAAAATAAACAAAAATCGTTTTATCATTCAGACCGTTCTTTCAGCAACTTCTTTAATTGCTTCTGTTGTTGCTGCTGTCGCTGCCATAATCGCCTTGTTGTAGAAGTTATTACTATCTGGCTGATAGCCAATAAGACCGCACTGACAGCTAATAATATAATTGCTATCTCAGTCATCTCCTCACCCCCTATCCTGCTTTTGATTTAGTTATCAATTTGTATTTTCATCAAATAAATATTCAATGTTCATCCCTGGAAACAACTTGTCCCTTACCCGCTTCACCTCGCTATAAGTGAAATCCGTAATTCCATTTAATTTGTTTCTCACTGTTTTTTCACTACAAGATAGAACAGTTTGAATATCAAAGTAGGTAACATTAAATTTTTGCATTTCTTTCTCTATATTTCTCATTCTCTCACCTCCAATTTTACCGTATTCGGTAATCTTTGAATATATAATATACCCTTATTCGGTAAATGTCAATAGGGTTTTTGAAAAAAATTACCGATAACGGTAAAAATTTTTCTTGACATATCCATTGGAGTTGATATAATAAAAACAAGGGATATAGGGGGGATTATATGTCGTGGCTAACAAACTTAAACAGGATGAAAAAAAGCTGTGGGAAGACTACGGAACAAATCAGTATAGAATCCGGAATATCCAAAGGAACTCTAAATAAAATTTTCGCAGGACAAACGAAAGACCCACAATATACCACTTTAAAAGCTATTGTTAATTGTCTTGGATATACAATAGATGATTTGGATGATGAACAAAAAATATCCTCTGAATCTAATCATTCAGAGGATACCGAAAGTTGGCTTATAGATTTACTTGTTGAGGGTGGTTATATCAAATCCGGAGAGGATCTCACTGACAGAGACACAGATTTTATTCTCTCTTGGCTCCATCTTCTCGAGGCTTGGTTTAAGCGCTGATTCTAAGATCAATTTTAATTTGTCTTTGTATGGAGATTTGTCAATAAAATCTGCTATCCTTTTAATGTTCTCAGTGCCAGATAAACTCTTCATACTTGTTATCCCCCCATTTATTTTTAAAAACCAATCGTTTAGAACATTTGTTCTTTTCTATAGCACCAGTATATTACATTCATGATAGCATGTCAATATAATTTTACGTTTTTGTAAAATTTAACAATAGTATCTTTTATTTTATCATTAAGCGCGGACATCTACAGACTGACATTACAATCTACTAACTATCCTCTCTGTGCTTGAAATAAATAACATAATTTTAGGAGGATTTTTTATGAAGAAAAGATTGATAGGAGGTTTACTTGCTGGAATTCTATGCTTAGGGTTATTGTCAGGCTGCAAAAGCGAGGGACAAGGTGAAATAGAATCTAAGCTAGAACGCGCCCCAATTTCACAGGAAGAAATCAGTGAAGAAAATTCTGTTGTTAATATACCAAATTCGTCTGATACTCAGGTTTTCCACGAAGATGGGGTTTATCTTAAATTTCCTCATAATTGGACAGCTTCTGAAGATGATCCTGGCATATATACCCATCCTGTTTATCCTGGCTTTATAATGATACAGATTACACCTTATGAAGGTTTATCAGAAGAACTGGCTTATTCAGCATTTATAAACGGACTTGAAAACAGTGATAATACAAAAATAATAGAAGAATCTACCGGAACAAACAGCAATAATATTCCCTGGAGAAGGATCAAATGTATGCTTTCTTTAGAAAGTGGGATCAGATATCGTTATTGTACTGTAGTAATTACTTCAAATTCTATCATCAATATAAATTGGACTAGCGAATACGACGCTTTTCCAGCCGAATGTGAAAAAATCATCAATTCACTAAAACTTGATGAAGAATAAGAGCGAAAATATAGATATGAACAAAATTTAGGAGGACTTTTTATGAAGACTTGCCCAAATTGTAATGAGGTAAATGGCGATGGAAGAAGTGAATGCTGGAAATGCCACACCCCGCTCAAAGAAAGCGACCGATATTATAAAATTTGTCCCAAATGTAATGAAGTATATACGATGAAAGCGACAAGATGTAAGGTTTGTGATGGGGATTTAAAGGTTTGCGACTCCCATATGTCAACCTATGATGACAATACCTCTGGCGGTGAAAAATGGCAGTATGTGATTGCTGTGCTATTTCCCTTAATTGGTATTATTCTAGGCTGCATCTATTTGGGAAGGCAAGATGATAATAAAGGGAAAAATCTTCTCATTCTATCTATAATTTTAATGATTGTATATGGAATTTTGTCCAGCATCTTCTTTTTCATGGCTCTTTCTTAATTGCCTCAAGGAAAGCTTAGTTCCAAATATCCTGTTTCTTTCAAGTAACCAAAGGCCCAAAAGAAAAACCGCCCTGCTCTCTCACCTTCAGGACGGCTTCATGAAATAAATACACACAAGCACAAAAACAAAGCATGTTGACGCATGCCGGATTTTTTGCACCCTATTTCCCATTTATTGTATCAGATTTGGGGTGAAAAGTAAAGGAGAATCATTATGCCAGTTTACAAAATGACCGGGAAAAAAGACGGAAAACAAAAATACCGGGTCCGTATCAATTATACGGACAACAACGGAAAAGCGCACCAAATAGAACGCGTCGCCTATGGACTGGCAGAAGCCAACGATCTTGAAATGAAACTGAAATCGGATTTCAAGGAACAGACCCCGACGAAAAAAATAACCGTGCAGAACTTATATGACGAGTACATTCAAGCAAAATCCCACGAGCTGAGGGAAACCTCTTTAGATAAATGCAAGCGTGTTTTAAAAGGCTACATCCTTCCTACGCTGGGCGAGAAGCGCATTGACCGTCTGGGCGTGTCTGTCTTGCAGAATTGGAAAAATGAGATCGCAAAATTAGATTTTTCCATCGTCACCAAGCAGAATATCTACAAAGAATTCCGTGCTCTGTTGAATTATGGGGTTAAAATGGAATATCTTCCGAAAAACCCGCTTTCCACAATCGGGAATTTTAGGGACGCTTATTTTGAGCACCCCATCGAGAAATTCCAATACTACACCCCGGAACAGTTTAAAAAGTTCATCAAAAAAGCCCGTGAATACGCCCAATCAGACGGCACAATCACGGGATGGGGATATTATGTATTTTTTGCGATTGCCTTTTATACGGGCATGCGTAAAGGGGAAATCAACGCTTTAAAATGGAGCGATATTGACGGAGATATTATTCATGTCCGCCGAAGCGTTGCGCAAAAGCTAAAAGGAGGAGACCGGGAAACACCGCCGAAAAATAAATCGTCATATCGCGACCTACAAGCCCCGAGACCCCTTGTAAAGATATTAAGGGAACATCTTTCCCGCCAACAGAAAATCGACGGTTACAGCGAAGATTTCAGGGTGTGTGGAGCAATCCGCTGCCTTAGAGATACCAGCATCGAAAATAAAAACAAACAGTTTGCCAAGGAAGCCAGACTTCCCCACATCAGAATCCACGATTTCCGGCACCCTTATGTCAAGCCCACGACAAAAAAATATTTATTTTTTCTTGTCCCCATGATACAGCTTTCTTGATAGGGATTTTGCCGCCTCCCGTTTCTGTTCGGCGGCAAAAAAAGCATGAAGTCGTTCC
>CALWNT010000191.1 GCA_944382885.1 uncultured Clostridia bacterium
GTCGTCCCTGCGGCGGGACGACAAACAAAACTTCCTGATAGCAACAGATTGCGCAAGCTTTCTGTTGCTATTATACCATACTTTCCCCTGCAATATTTGGAAATTTTTGAAATATTTAGAAAGCTGAAAAACAAAAGTGGACAAAATTTTTTGCAGAGCGGAAATATTTGTGTTATAATAATCTCCATAATCCTCAAAATCATAATATGAGTGATACAAACTGCTGTAAGCGGGGAGTTAAAACTATGAGGCAGGGTAAAATTTTTTGAACTTTCCGTTATTTGAAAACTGTATGAAAGGGACAAAACGAAAAGAAGACGTTTTGCCGCTGATAATTACTATTTGAAATCAGGTGTATGGTATGGATTTAGCATGTTTAGAACAAAAATTTTCTGAGCCTATGAACCATTTGAAAGCTTCCGCGATCCGTGAAATTTTAAAATTCACGGCAGATCCTTCCGTGATTTCCTTCGCGGCGGGAAATCCTGCGCCGGAGGCGTTTCCAGTAGAAGCAGTACAGGAAATTGCCACACGCATTTTGTCGGAAAATCCCATCGGAGCAATGCAGTACAGTGTGACGGAGGGATATGTCCCCCTGCGGGAAAACATTAAAAAGGTGATTCTGTCTCGGGATTCGATCTTAAAAGAGGGAGACGACCTGGTCATCGTGTCCGGTGCTCAACAGGGGATCGAGCTGACCTGTAAAGTGCTCTGCAATCCCGGCGATACCGTGCTGTGTGAAGCTCCCAGCTTTGTGGGAAGCTTAAATTCCTTTAAGTCTTATGGAGGAAATTTGGTCGGCGTGGAATTAGAGGAGGACGGCATCTCTTTGGAGAAGCTGGAACAGGCCCTGAAAACAGAAAAAAACGTGAAGTTTTTATACCTCATCCCGAATTTCCAGAATCCTTCCGGAAGAACCATGAGCCTTGAGAAAAGAAAAGCTGTGCTGGCACTTGCCGAACAATACGATTTCATGATTTTGGAGGATAATCCCTACGGCGCTCTGCGCTTTGCGGGAGAGGACGTTCCGGCCATCAAGTCTTTGGATGAGAGCGGACGGGTCATCTATTGCGGTACCTTCTCCAAAATTCTGGCGCCTGGCTTCCGGGTGGGGTATGTGGTGGCTCAGCCTGCCTTATTGCAGAAAATCATTGTCTGCAAACAGTGCAGCGACGTCCATACCAATATTTTTTCTCAGATGATTTGCAGTGAATTTTTAGAGAAATACGACTATAGCGTCCATATTCAAAAACTCCGGGAAATCTACCGCCATAAGAGCGGGTTGATGCTGGAGGGAATCCGGGAACACTTTAATCCTGCCGTCTCCTACACTGAACCCCAGGGAGGACTGTTTATCTGGTGCACCCTTCCGAAGGGTGTGGATATGATGGAATTTTGCTCCAACGCGGTGAAAAACAGAGTGGCAGTAGTTCCGGGAAGCGCTTTCATGATTCGGGAAAGCGATCCTACCCAGTCTTTCCGGCTGAATTACTCCACTCCAGCTGATGAAAAAATTGTGGAAGGAATTAAGCTCTTGGGCGATATGACCAAGAGCTTGTAGAAAGCAGACATGGAAGAGATTTTAATTGTCAATGAACAGAGCCTTCCGGTACATCATGAAAAAGAGCAGGAGCCTTATGAATATAAAAAGTGGGAGGCGGCTCCGCACAGGAAACAGGATCAGTGCTATGTGGCGCTTTATGAGATCCCGCCCCAGAAGAAGAACTACCCCTACCATTTTCATATGGCGGTGACAGAGGTGTTCTATATTCTGGAAGGGGAAGGGGTATTGGAAACACCTCAGGGAGAACGCCCTCTTCGAAAAGGGGATATTGTCATCTGCCCGCCGGGAGAAAAATCCGCCCATCGGATGAAAAACACCTCCTTGACTCAGCCCCTGCGCTATCTTGACGTGGACACCACTGCTCCTACAGATGTGATCCACTATCCCCATACCGGGAAAACGGGAGTGATCGTATCTGGGGTGAGCACTAATTTTTTTGAGGATCAAAGCGAGGTGCCCTACTACGCGAAAGAACCGGATCAAGCCTGACGGTTGCCAAAAAGACCGTTGTTGACAGAATTTATCGATCACATAAAAATAGAGAGGAAGAAACACGATGCCAGAAAATCAGACCAAAGAACAGAAAAAGATTATTTTGAGCGGAATTCAGCCTACCGGGGTATTTACTCTGGGAAACTATATCGGGGCGCTGAAAAACTGGGTGGCGATGCAGGATGATTACAACTGCGCTTACATGATCGCCGATATGCATTCTTTGACCGTGCGCCAGGAACCAGCCAAGCTCCGCCAGCAGATTTTAAGCGCCTTTGCTGTCCTTCTCGCCTGCGGGATCGACCCCAAAAAAAGCCTGCTGTTTTTCCAGAGCCAGGTTCATCAGCATGCCGAGCTTGCCTGGGTGCTGTCCTGCAATACCCAATTTGGAGAATTGTCCCGAATGACCCAGTTTAAAGACAAAAGCGCCAAGCATGCGGACAACATCAACGCGGGGCTTTTTACCTATCCCTCTTTGATGGCGGCGGATATCCTGCTGTATCAGGCCGATCTTGTACCGGTAGGGGAAGACCAGAAACAGCATCTGGAGCTTACCCGGGATATTGCCAACCGGTTTAATAATCTTTATGGAAATACCTTTACCGTGCCGGAAGCCTATATTCCAAAGGTCGGCGCGCGCATTATGTCCCTTGCCGATCCGACAAAGAAGATGTCCAAGTCGGATGAAAACCAGAATGCCTTTGTCACCATCCTGGATCAGCCGGAAGTGATCATCCGCAAATTCAAACGCGCAGTTACCGATTCCGATATGGTCATCCGTTATCAGGAAGGGAAAGACGGTATCAATAATTTGATGTCCATTTACTCTGCCGTGACCGGTCTGAGCTATGACCAGATCGAGCGGGATTTTGAAGGAAAAGGCTACGGAGACCTGAAACTGGCAGTCGGGGAAGCCGTGGTAGAACATCTGCGTCCGGTGAGAGAATCCTATGAGAAGCTGATGAAGGATAAGGCTTATTTGGAAAGCTGTTACCGGGAAGGAGCCGAGAAGGCTGCGTCTATTGCGGAACGCACTATGAGAAAGGTTTATAAAAAGGTTGGATTTGTGGGACGGTAATCCCTGATTTTGTGACCGTTGACAGAATCATTAGTTTATTCAGTGGAAGGAAGATTTTTATGACGAAACAGCAGGAACTCGCTGTCCGGGAGATGACGCAGTGGCTGGTACTGTCTCCTAAATTTCAAAAGCCTCCTGTCAGAATTGAAACAACAGGGGAATTTGACCTGTATGGGCGGCATTATTATATCATCAGATTTAAAAAAACTTTGTTGGGGCCTTGGCTTCTGGGAGTTTCCGGCGGCTTTTTGGACGAACAGGATACTGCTGTCAAATATACCGCCAGCCAATTTGGAGAATACCAGACAAAAACCGCCCAGGATAAGGCCCGAGTGATGATTGCGAATCTGGTGGAGCAGGAACGCCATCAGGCACAGCAGGAACAGGAGTCTCAGGAAGAAGCTGTCCCCCCGAAAAAAAAGGTCGGTCCTTTTGTGGGAGTCGTTTTGTTAAACAGCCATACCTTTGATTTAGAGGCCTTTACCAAAAATCTCAAGGAGGATTGGAACATTCGGCTGCCGGAAGGAACCATGTTGAATGAATCGGCCGGCAGTGAGGACGAACCGGCTAATTTTCTATATATGGATCATGGCGTTTGTGCGGCGGCCTCCTTTGTAGACGCGCCCGTCCCCAACGGACAGGCGGAGCGTGCCGCACAGTTGAATTTTCTGTGGAAAGAGG
>CALWNT010000192.1 GCA_944382885.1 uncultured Clostridia bacterium
GAGGATCAATACCTTCCATTTATCCCCAATCAGGGTCAGCGTTGTTTCCACCGGACAAGCCGGCAAATCTTTTCCGGAATGTTTGATACTCATGATGCAAGCCTCCTATCGGTTCCTCTTATCGCCAAGTTTTCTGTTGCTATTTTACCATACCTTTTGAAGAGAAATCAATGTTAAAAAATGAAACAAAAAAATAAAAAATTTATTTCGGACTTCCGATGCCTACAATCCCCTTTGCTGCGCAATGGTATCCTTTTGGTAACTGCCCAATAGTATCTTTTCGGTAACTATACCACAAAAAACTGCCTACTTTACGGGGAAAATACGCCCGATTATAATAAAGTCAAGAGCTAAAGAGAACGGCCGTTTCAAGGCTCACATCAATGTGATTTTATTGAGGACCCGGCAATGACCGGGCAGATTCAGGGAGGAACAGAACATGAAAATCGCAGTAATTTGTGCAAACGGAAAAGCCGGTAAACTGATTGTAAAAGAAGCGGCAGAAAGAGGCCTTGATGTAACCGCCGTCGTACGCGAGGAAAATCAGACCATCGCTCAGAACACGCTGAAAAAGGATTTGTTTGATTTGACCGCCGAGAATCTCAAAGGTTTTGATGCGGTAATCGATGCTTTCGGTGCTTGGACAGAGGAAACCCTTCCCCAGCACAGCACGTCATTAAAACATCTGTGCGACATCCTCAGCGGCACGGAAACCCGTCTGTTAGTAGTCGGGGGTGCAGGCAGCCTGTATGTCAACTCCGAACACACCGCCTGTGTGGCCGATGGAGCGGATTTCCCGGATGCCTTTAAGCCCCTTGCCGCGGCGATGGCAAAAGCGCTGGGAGAGCTTCGCCGGAGAAATGACGTCAAATGGACTTATCTCAGTCCTGCCGGAGATTTTCAGGCGGAAGGCGAGAGAACCGGAAAATATCTGCTTGGCGGCGAAGAACTGCGGCTCAATTCCAAAGGCGAGAGCGTCATCAGCTATGCCGATTATGCCATCGCAATGGTTGACGAGGCGACCAAAGGAAACCATATTCAAAAACGAATCAGCGTTGTTTCGGAATAAAATCCCCAAATAGGAAAGGAGAAAGAAAAATGAATAAAACGATGTTTCAGAGGATTCAGCTGACAAAGGGTGAAATCCATCTTTACGACTTCGGCGGCGTGAAGCTGCACGCCTATAAAACCAATGATTTGATTGACAATGAGGTGTTTGTTTTCGAGAAAGACGGCAAAGCGGTTATTCTTGAATCTCCTTGTTTCTTTGAGAACAACAAGGAGCTTGCCGAATACCTGAAGGATGTCAAGGTTGAGGGAATGCTGATTGCCTATCACGGCGCAGGGGGGACCTTCCTGCCCGAGGTGCCGAAATATGCCACACAGAACGCCATTGATTATTCTGCAAACGGCGGCGGAAAGGCTTTGATCGATCAGTTTACAGGAGCTTTCGGAGAAATTTTTGACAGCTCTGTCCATCAGATTACCAACGTAATCAGTGAAGGTAAAGTGACTTTCGGCGGCATTGACTTTGTCATCAAGCAGACAGGAGAAGCCTTTGATGTGGAAATCCCGGAAATCAACGCCGTTTACACCCATATGCTGGGCCATGACTGCCACTCCATCGTTGCTGGCGCAGGACATGCGGACGCTATGATTGCACAGCTGAAAAAGGATATCCAAAAGGGGTACGATCTGATTCTGACTTCCCATTATACTCCAGAGGATTTAAAGGATGTTGAGACCAAAATCGCTTATCTGGAAAATTTGAAAAAGATTGCGGCGGACTGTCAAGATGCGGATGCGTTCAAAGCAGAAGTTGGCAGACAGTATCCCCAATACAGCGGTCAGAATTATCTCGATATGACGGCAGGTTTCTTTTTTGCGGAATGAAAACCAGACGAATCGGGGTTGTTGATAAGATAGCCCCGATTTTCACTTGGCTTAGGAGGAGAATCGACCAGAAATGAACACAATGGAAATCTTTCGCTATTTACAGCAGGAAATTCATACTGCTGTTATGGCGACCGTGGATGAGAATAACCTTCCCGTGACCTGTGCCATCGATGTGATGGACAGCGATGAGAACGGATTATACTTTCTCACCGCGAAAGGCAAAGGCTTTTATCACCGTCTGAAAGAACGGGGGTATCTGGCGCTGACCGGCATGAAAGGGGAAGATACCCTGTCCTGTGTGGCGGTATCGGTGCGGGGAAAGGTAAAAGAGCTTGGCGACGACCTGCTGCCCCGGCTGTTTGAAAAGAATCCTTATATGCGGGAAATCTATCCCACCCCGGAATCTCGAAAGGCTTTGACAGTATTCCAGCTTTATGAGGGCAGTGGGGAATGGTTCGACCTCTCTCAAAAGCCGGTGGAACGGTTTTCCTTTTCGTTTGGAAGGGCAGAAGCAGAACCGGAAGGATATTTGATCGCAGACTCCTGTATTGGATGCCAGGCTTGTGAAGCGGTCTGTCCCCAAAACTGCATTGATTTTAGTTCCACACCGGCAGTCATCCAGAGGGAACACTGTCTGCATTGTGGAAATTGTATGGACATCTGTCCGCAGAAAGCGGTCGTTCGGGAGGGGATCAGATGACACAGGCAGAAAGACGGTTCTATTTAATTCAGGAACTAATAAAAGAACAGCCAGGATATGAGGAAATAGAGATTCCAGAGGATGAAGATGGTCAAAAGCATCTGCTTCGCGCTTTGTTCAATATCCGAATGCCCCGTCCTATCGATCGGGAATTTCTGGCGGTGCAGGACGCTTATTTGCAGGAGGAAAACAGATGCAAGGGAATCACCGATCTGACAGAGCTGCAGCCGGTGCAGGAAGGGATTTATCTCTGGCAGGGGGACATTACCACTCTGCGCTGCGACGCGATTGTGAACGCGGCCAACAGCCAGATGCTGGGGTGTTTCGTGCCTTGTCACAGGTGTATTGACAATGCCATCCACACCTTTGCAGGCGTTCAGCTGCGGCTGGCCTGCGAGGAATTGACGCAGCGGCAGGGCCGCGAAGAGGAAACAGGGAAAGCGAAAATTACGCCTGGGTTTAACCTGCCCTGCCGTTATGTTCTGCATACGGTCGGTCCGATCGTGAGCGGCCGGCGGCCTGACAAAAGAGATCAGGAATTGTTGGCTTCCTGTTATCGCTCCTGCCTGGAGTTAGCCGAACAGAAGGAAATCAAAAGCGTTGCTTTTTGCTGTATCTCTACCGGGGAATTCCGTTTTCCCAATGAGAAAGCGGCAGAAATCGCGATTAAAACCGTAAGAGAATATCGAGCGCGTACACACAGCAAGATAGAGGTGATATTCAATGTTTTTAAAGAGGTCGATCTCAACATTTACCGGGAACTGCTCGGCGCAGATGGAAACGTTGAAACAGGAGCTGGAAACCGCTGACGCCATCGTGATTGGAGCGGGTGCGGGGATGTCCGCCTCCGCGGGAATGACCTACGACGGGGAACGATTTGAACAACATTTTGCGGACTTTCACCAAAAGTATGGGATTCGCGACATGTATTCCGGGGGATTCTATCCTTATCAGACTCTGGAAGAATACTGGGCGTGGTGGAGCCGCCAGATTCTGGTCAACCGCTATGAAGCAGGTGTCGGAAAGCCTTATCAGGATCTGCTGAAACTCATCAAGAACAAAGATTATTTTGTCCTCACCACCAATGTGGAGCATCAGTTCCAGCTTGCCGGATTTGACAAGAAGCGGTTGTTTTACACCCAGGGGGATTATGGATTGTGGCAGTGCTCCAAGCCCTGCCATCAAAAGACCTACGAGAACGAAAAAGCTGTTCGGCAGATGGTGAGTGAGCAAAAAGCGATGAAGATCCCTACAGAGCTGATTCCCAAATGTCCGGTTTGCGGCGCGCCGATGACCATGAACCTGCGCTGCGATATGACCTTTGTCCAGGATGAAAGTTGGTACACGGCTTCCAAGCGCTATGATGATTTTATCCGGCGTCATGAAGGGCTGCACATTCTGTTTTTGGAACTTGGCGTGGGAGCGAATACCCCGGTTATCATCAAGTATCCCTTCTGGCAGATGACCGCGAAGAATCCAAAAGCGGTTTATGCCTGCGTCAATTTCGGGGAAGCCTTTTGTCCCCGGGAAATCGAAAAACAGTCCATCTGTATGGACGGGGATATTGCCAAAGTCCTTTGTCAGCTTTCTAATTAAAATAACTCCCGGCGGCCTTGTAAGGCGCCGGGAGTTTCATAGTTAGAAAGAGAATTTTAATTTTCCTTTGTTTGTTCTTCAAAGAGCGCTACGGCCTGCTTGAGTTCTTCGGCGAATTTTCCCTTTTGAGAGTTGTATTCCAAAGAGACGATGCCGTCGTAGCCGATTTCTTTCAACTGGCGGAAAAACTCAGTATAATCATATTCATCCGCCGGAGTAGGCACACCTCTGCCATAGGGGTTGGCGATATGAACATGACGAAGAACAGAGGCATATTCTCCAATTTTGGAGAGAGATTCCTTTTCCAGTTCATAATGATAGAGATCTGCCAGCAGGAAGAGATTGGGAAGCTTTAACCCCTCGATATAAGGAAGAGCCTCTGAAGTCGTATTGATGACGTTGGTTTCGCTTTGATTTAACGGCTCGATGACGATCGAGATCCCTTCTTGTTCCGCCATACCGCACAGCAGAGTGAGGAAGGCGCTTACTGTTTTTTGAATCTCGCTCGCTGAGAGACCCTCCGGTGCTTTTCGGTAGGACCCGCTGCCGAAAACCAGGTATTTGATCCCCAGTTTCCCCAATCTGGGCAGAAGTCTTTGCAGATACGCCTTGGTTGCGCTCAGGCTCGTATCCTGAAACAGCGGGACGGCGGAACCCGGAAACATGCAGTTTGCAGTAGCCGCAGTGATCTGTTCGCTATGAGCGAGCTGATTGCACAGGGCGTCAAATGCTTCGGGAGACAGGGCTTCCACTGCGTTGGCGTTCAGCTCGATGTAGGAGATACCGGCTTCCTGTAATTGAGGAATCTGTTCTGGGGATGTGCAGCAGCCTAATTTCATAAGAATGACCTTCTTTCTTATAGTCCAATCATAAATTATGATTTAATAAAATTCCTTTTGGCGGTCGCGGCGCAGCTCTTTCCGCCGGAGGCCGGATTCCCATTCCGCTTTTTCCTGAGGGGTTTTCAAAATCAGGCCCGGCACCTGGGTAGGCCTTTCGTTTTCGTCCAGCGCGACCATTACCACATAAGCGTGGTTGATGGGAGTTCTTCTGCCGCTGAGATCTTCGACAAAGGTATCCACCCGAACCTCCATAGAGGTTTGTCCAACATAGGTGATTTTGCCCTGCAGCAGGACGGTGTCATTTATCTTTGCCGGAGCCTTAAAATGCAGTTTATCGATAAATACAGTAGTGACGTTGCGGTTGGAGTGCCTTCTGGCCACTACGCCTGCCAGCACGTCAATCCACTCTACCAGTCTGCCGCCAAAAAGACGTCCATATCCATTGATGTGCTCCGGCATCACAATCTGAATCTGTTCCGTGCGGGAATCGTCAACCGTTTTTGGAGTCAATTGATTCATGCAATACTCCTTTCGGATCAAGTCGGCGGAAGGAAAAACCGCCGTTTCCCTTATCATAGCATACTTGAAGTGAATTGAGAAGAGGACAGGCAAAGATTGGCCTTGTAAAATCATCGTAAATTCTTTTATGAAAATTGACAAAAGGCAGGGGAAGGGATATGATAAAAAGAAAAAAGGAGGATGAAGATTATGACGGTGGAAAGAATTGAAAATATGTGCGGCGGAGAAGGCCATGTGATCATCAAACGGATTCTGGATGAAAAACAGCTTAACGGAAAGTGCGGGTTATTTGCGGAAGTCACTCTGGAGCCGGGCTGTTCTTTGGGATATCATGAGCATCACGGGGAGAGTGAAACCTATTATATCATTTCCGGAAAGGGAGACTACAACGATAACGGAAGGATTCGGCCGGTCACGGCAGGGAAAAAGACTTTTACCCCCGATGGCTGCGGACACGGTCTGGCAAATACCGGAAATGAAAATCTTGTCTTTATGGCTTTGATTATTTTTGACTAAGTTTCTGTATGTTGAAATAGAAAGCAATGGGATGACAACGGCGCACTGTTGGGGGAGAGATCCACGGTGCGCTTTTTCTTTTTATGTATCTTGATAAGAAGACAAAACAACAACGCCCTTTCTCTCCGATAATGAAGTTAGGAGAAAAGGCGTTATTTATTTGATAAAGCGGAAGGGACGGTGCCAAAAGCACCGTCCCTTCCTTCTGATGTTAAGAAAAAGAAAAAATAAGGAGGTCATTTACGATTTTGAGGGAGCGTTTTTAAAAATTTCTCCAGTCACAGCATCGATAAAGAAATACTGATAGGAAGCGGCCTCAAAGGTGTCGCTGATCTGGTTGACCATGTGTGACAACTGAATCGTGCAAGGTTCTACAATACGGACAAGCCAGAAAGGATAAAGGGTTAAAGATTCATCCTCTTGGTTGTAGAATTCCTGATAAACCAGTTCAAAGGATTCCACAAAAGAATCATCTGCGAAAGTTTTGTCTGCCAATTCTTGTCTTAACAGAGCCGCAGCGCTGGCGGCGCCGATAATCTTGACCTGTTCCCCGGTAGTCGGTTTGACCAGATCTGATACATAAAGATTATTGATCCCGGAACTACTGTAGACTACTGATGTGATATTGGAACGATTGGACCATTCCTTGTTAGAGGTAGTGACATAGTGATTAAGTGGGATTGAATCGACAATCTGGCGGAAATACATCAGATAACATTCATCCTCAATGGTAGGTGGGCTGGAACTGTAAGAATCCGGTTGGTTGTATAAAAGGTTCTCGTGTAGAATTTCTAAATTATTTAGATGGAAAGAGACAATCTTTTTGCATTCCATGGTCGGAAATTCCAATTCCTCCAACTTTTGGGCGACATTGGACAAAGCTGTTTCGTAAGGCATAAAATCGAGATTACTCCACTGCAGGGGAGCGGCGGCAATGCTGTCTCCCTGAAGATTATTGCCATCCAATATATCCTGATGCATCAAGCGGTAGTGGTTATCCAGAGGGAATCCGGAGACGGAATGACAGCGATATTCAAAACCGCCTTGAAGCTCTTTGGCTTCCACTGAACTTGCAGGGTGATCTAACAGCAACAGTTCTTGGGGAAGATTGCTTTGCCCTTCCAGATTTGAATTTAGATCTTCGGCAGAGCTAGTCACAGCGACAGTAGAAAGCATTGTTTGGATCTGTGATAAATCAAAGTCCCAATACTGAGCCTCATAAATAACAGCAGAGGTTTTGGTGCTGACATCGCGGGTTCGAAAGGAAATCGCCAGATCGTCATGGAGCTTTTGGCCTTTTAAATAATCGAAAAGTTTTATCGCATCATATTGGTGGATGTCCTTTGTTTCGCGATCGGTTTGCTCTTTTTCAGAGGTGCAGCCCACCGCTCCTATGAAGAGAATACCTGCGCAGAGCAGACTTAATATTCTGTGTTTCATCGAATCGTCTCCTTTCTGTCAAAAATTTTAGGAATTTGGCTAAGAAGGAAAATTCTGTAAATTACAAGACTGGATAATCGATCGAAAATTCTCCGGTAACTGCGTTAACAAAGAAATAACGGTAGGAAAGAACATGCAAAGAAGAACCGAACTCAATCGGAACCTCCAATTCTTCCGTGAAAGGTTCTGAAGCACGAATAAACCAGAATGGGGCAAGGGTCAGTTTGCCGTTAGACTTGTCCAAAAATGCCTGATAAACCAATTCAAAGCTTTCCAGACGATAGTCCCGTGTATAGGGATCCGTTTTAAAATAATCAGCCAAAATTGAAGCCGCTTTAGCAGAGCTGATGATTTTCTGATTTTCCCCTTCGCCGACTTTCAGCAATCCATTGACGTAGAGGTCACTGATGCCTTCTTCGGTATACCCAATGGAGATGATGCTTCTCCGGCAGAGTTGCTCAGGATCTTGGTAGCTACGATAGTTCATTACAGGAATGTCATCTATGGTTTGGCGGTACTGAAGTACATAGGTCTCATTCTCCTTAATGGGCTGAACCGGAATGGTAGAAGTAGGGTCATTCATATTGAGTTCTTCAAAATATCGATAGACCTGTGTCAGCGACTGAAGGTCAAGAGCTTTGACCTCCTGACATCGGTACTCAGGGAAATCGAGCGCGTCGAAGACCTTTTCCACTTCTTTCATCACCGATTGATAGGGCATAAAGTCCAGATCTTTCCATTTTTGGGGGTTAGCAATTAGATTATTGGCACTCACGCCAAATCCGTTTGTTGTTTCTTCTGGATAGAGGAAGTAATAATTCTCAATGTCAAAATTTTGACGAAAGTGATGCGTATATTCAAAATTATTCTTAATGTTGTCTTGAGCATAAAAGTAAAGAGTTTCTTCCGCATCCCCTTCCTCAGTGGTGTAACTGCTGAATGCTTCATCTGCCATTTCAGAGGTTTGAGGATAATGAAGCAGAACCGACTTGACGTTGTTTTCATCGAAAATCCAATACTCTGCCTCATAGACGTTTGCATCGGAAAAATCCTTCACATCGTCCGGATCAAATTTGATAGAAATGCGATCTTTCAGTTCATCCTGAGTCAGATATTCTTCTAGGGTGAGGGTGTCGTCGCGATTGTCTTTGCTGCATCCGAACAGGCTCAGCAATAAAATCAAGGACAAAAGAATGAAGTGCCCCCAAAAAGTTAGACAATATTTTTGAAGAAATAATTCAAGCAACCGAAAGGGCTTGTTGTCTGTGAAGAGCAGGCGGCAGGCCCTTTAACTTAATCTTGATTCTGCGGTTATT
>CALWNT010000193.1 GCA_944382885.1 uncultured Clostridia bacterium
ACTTCTCCCGGAATCTCTTCCTTTTTGTCCTGATAAAGCAGCCCCAATACGTCGATCAGTTCCAAAAAGAGCTTTTGGGCGAAAGTAATATACTCAAGACTTGCTTTTTCCTTCCCAGTCAAGGCGGTGTTGATCTCCCGCACCAACTCAAAGACGGCAGATAACGCGTCTGCGGTATTCAGGTCGTCGTCCATGGCCTTGATAAAGCTATCCTTATACTGAATCAGTTTTTCCTTCTGTTGCTGGGTAAAATCTCCGCTTTTAGCAGACTGTTTTGCCATTTCCAGCATTTCCTTGCAGTTATAAAGGCGCTCCAGAGCGGACCTGCACTGCTCGATAATCTCCAGAGAGTAGTTGATGGGGCTTCTGTAATGAGCCTGCAGCATCATAAAACGGATAGGCTCATATCCGAATTTTTCCGCCACCTCTCTGGTGGTGAAGAAGTTATTTAGGGATTTGGACATTTTTTTGTTGTCCACATTGATATAACCGTTATGCATCCAGTAATTGGCGAACACTTTTCCCGAAGCGCATTCGCTCTGGGCGATCTCGTTTTCATGATGAGGGAAAATCAAGTCCTGACCGCCGCAGTGGATGTCAATGGTCTCTCCCAAAATACTTCTGGACATAGCGGAACATTCAATATGCCAGCCTGGGCGCCCTTTTCCCCAAGGGGAATCCCAACTGGGTTCTCCCGGTTTCGCCGCTTTCCAAAGGGCGAAATCCAAAGGATCTTCTTTCTGCTCCCCTACTGCGATCCGCGCGCCGGATTCCAGATCTTCCAGCGGCATATGGGAAAGCTTTCCGTAGTCCTTAAATTTCAGGGTGCGGAAGTAGACATCCCCATTCACCTCGTAGGCGTATCCCTTCTCGATCAAGGTTTTGACGATGTCGATAATGCTGTCCATATTTTCCGTTACTTTCGGATGATAGGTTGCCGGACGGACGTTTAATCCCCTGGCGTCTTTTTCGTATTCCTTGATAAAGCGCTCGGAGATTTCGCTGGCGGGAACCCCTTCCTCATTGGCTTTCTTGATAATCTTATCGTCTACGTCGGTAAAATTCTGGACAAAGGTCACCTTCATTCCCCGGTATTCCAGATAACGGCGGAGGATATCAAAGACGATCATCGGTCTGGCGTTGCCGATATGGATATAGTTATAAACCGTCGGCCCGCAGGCGTAAATCTTCACCTCGTTGGGCACAAGGGTCTTTAACTCTTCTTTTTCTCTGGTAAGGGTGTTATACACTTTCATGATTACTGCTCCTTTTTCTCCTTTAATTCCTGAACTTCCTGTTCCAATCTTTCAATTTTCATGAGAAGTTTGCAAAACTCCTGGGAAATCGGGTCAGGGATATGTACCTGATCCATGCTGTCGCAAGGGGGCACCTTCTGCCCGTCCCGACGGACAATTCTGGCGGGAACGCCTACCGCTGTGGAATTGGGGGGAATTTCGCTGAGCACCACCGCATTGGAGGCGATCTTGGAGTTATCCCCAACCACAAAGGGGCCTAATACCTTGGCGCCGCTTCCTACCATGACGTTATTCCCAAGGGTGGGATGCCTTTTTCCGGTATCCTTTCCCGTTCCCCCCAACGTCACCCCCTGATAGAGGGTACAGTCGTCGCCGATAATGGTAGTCTCTCCAATGACAACGCCGCTTCCGTGGTCAATCATCAGTCCCTTGCCGATGGTGGCGCCGGGATGAATCTCGATTCCGGTAAAAAAGCGGGCGGTCTGAGAAATCAGCCTCGCTATAAAAAAGCGTTTATGCCGGTAAAACCAATGGGAGATCCGATACCAGAATACGGCATGAAATCCCGAATAAAGCAAAAATATCTCCAGCTTATTTCTGGCTGCCGGGTCTTTGGATTTTATCGAATTAAGATCATATCGGATTTTATCAAACAAATAAAGATACTCCTTTCCCTGCTGCGGACGCCCTCTTTTTCCGCCGGCAAAACGCCGGAGAAAAGAGGGCAATAAAAAAGCCTTCATAAGAAATCATTTCCAACAAATCATTTCTTATGAAGGCGGTTCTTCCGCGGTTCCACTTCAATTTATCACTTTAAAAACCCTTAACGCGGGATCACGTACCTGCCTACTGCCAACATCCTTTTCAGTAGGTCTGCTCTGAGATGCACTTCACGCTCTTACTCCTCCGACGGTCCCTTTCAGCGTCTCAGGACCGCTCTCTGACAGACTTTCAAAGCGCTACTCTTTCTCTTCAATGCATTTTCTTATTCTATTCTGAACACACCGGAACTGCTACAAAATTACGGTACTTTTATAGAGTATCATAAATTGCCAAAAAATACAAGTCTATTTTGTCGTATTGATACAATGGCGGTTCTTCCAGAGGTAATCGAGCCCGGAAATCACGGCGATCACAGCGGTGATCCACATCAGAATATTGCTAATCAGAGGAATATCTACGCCGTTAAGCGGCACAATTTCATTGATCGCTTCCAACAGCAAGATCGCCACAATAGAGAACATCTGTGAGATGGTTTTAAGCTTTCCGTAAATGCTGGCGGCAATTACAGTACCCTCTCCGGCGGCCACTAACCGCAAAGAGGTCACCAAAAATTCTCTGGCAATGACGATAATCACTACTACAGAGCTGGAAAGGCCCAACTCGATAAAAGCGATCATAGCAGAGAGCACCAACACCTTGTCCGCCAAGGGATCGAGAAATTTCCCAAAATTGGTCACTAAATTGTGCTTACGGGCAATATGCCCGTCAAGGCAATCGGTGAAAGAAGCCACCGCGAAAAAGATCAGCGCCAAAAGGTAGTGAAACGGTATGCTGTCCACCAGCAGAAACAGTACAAAAAACGGCACCATCAAAATTCTCAATACCGTCAGTTTATTTGGTAAATTCATACGACTCGAATCCTTCCCTATTCTATTTCTTCTCCGACTAGGTCATAGTCGCAGACCTCGTTGACCTTGACCTTTAAAAAGTCTCCCATGACAAGTTCTTTCTTGCTGGAAGTAAAGAACACCTTGCCGTCGATATCCGGAGCGTCTGCCTCGCTTCTGCCGAAATAGCAGTCCGCCAGCTTGTCCACGCCCTCCAGGACGACGGTGATCTCCTGACCCAGCTTTTTCTCGTTGTCCTGTTCCATAATGGTCATCTGTTCTTCCATAATAAGCTCCGCACGGCGTTCCCGTACCTTTTCCGGCACCTGGTTTTCCATCATGGCCGCCCGGGTGCCCTCTTCTTCAGAATAGGCAAAGCAGCCCAGCCGTTCGAATTTCATTTCCTTGACAAATTCCACCAGCTCCGCAAACTGCTCCTCCGTCTCTCCTGGGAAACCGGCGATCAGCGTAGTGCGCAGCGTGATTCCCGGCACCCTCTCCCTGATTTTCTGGAGCAATGCCACCGTGTCCTTTTTGTTCATCGGGCGGTTCATCGCCTTTAAGATCTCGTCGTTACAGTGCTGAAGAGGGATGTCCATATACTTACAGACCTTTTCCTCTGTCGCCATGACATCCAGCAATTCGTCGGTCACCTTGTCGGGATAGCAGTACAAAATCCTGATCCAAACCAGGTCCTCAATCTTACAGAGTTCCTTTAACAGCTTCGCCAAATAGTATTCCCCATAAAGGTCCTGCCCATACCGTGTGGTGTCCTGGGCGACTAAGATCAATTCCTTTACCCCTTGGGAAGCCAGCCATTTCGCCTCTTCGATGATTTCTTCCATCGGCCGGCTGCGGAACCGTCCCCGGATAGAAGGGATCGCGCAGTAGCTGCAGCAGTTGTCGCACCCCTCGGCGATTTTCAGATAGGCGTAATAAGGCAGTGTGGTAAGCACCCTGTCCCCGCAGATTTTAAGATCTTCCTTCGGGCCGTATTTCTGCACCTTTTTCCCGGCCAGCGTGGCTTGGATGACGTCGCAGATCTTATCGTTGGAGCCGATTCCCACCACGGCGTCCACCTCGGGCATTTCGGTGAGGATTTCCTCCCGATACCGCTCGGCCAAACAGCCGGTGACGATGATGGACTTGATTTTGCCCTCGTTTTTCAAGTTAATAAACTCAATAATATTTTCAATCGCTTCTTCTTTGGCAGACTGAATAAATCCGCAGGTATTGACGATGACCACGTCGCAGTTTCCGGTGTCGTTCACCAGCTTATATCCCTTATGCTGGATCTTGTGCAGCATCACTTCTGCATCGATCTGGTTTTTGGGGCAACCCAAAGAAGCCATTCCTACTCGTATTGCCATTGATCTTCTTCCTCTTCTATTTCATATTCGCTCATTGCGGTTTTGATGTCGCTGTAAGAGTATCCCAGCCTTAACAATGCGTTGACGACCTTCTGATTTCCCTTCGGATCGCCCACCGTGCGGTAATACTTTCTTTGAATCAATTCTAAAATCTGCTCTACCGGATCTCCTTCCCAGGAGGAGAGCACCTCTTGAGCCAGTTCTTTGGAGATCCCCTTCCGGCTCATTTCAAACAGAGCCTTTCGCCGGCTCCACAGCTTGCCGTTTAAGTAATACTCTGCAAGCTTTTTGGCGTAAGCTTCGTCGTC
This sequence comes from uncultured Clostridia bacterium, assembly GCA_944382885.1. Lineage (GTDB taxonomy): Bacteria > Bacillota > Clostridia > Oscillospirales > Ruminococcaceae > Massiliimalia. The sequence goes on from CALWNT010000193.1 coordinate 4,545, forward strand.
TAACAGATGCAGCTCAACCATTTTTCCCACGGTCATAGCCGCTACTTCCGGAGAGACCTTTTTACAAAGCTTGTCGTAAAGCTCCTTTTCCGAATGATCCCGGTAAGACAGGAGGTAAAAGGCCCGTTCCCGGGCGCGGCGGATCTCAGCCTGCCTTTTTAGGTCCTCTAAAAAGGCCTCGTCCACCTCCATACCGGTTTTCAGATGATTTTCCTGGAGAATCTCCAAATCAAAAATATAAAAATAATCTCCGTCCACCTCTACAGTGTACCGTGTCTTCGATTTTTTCTCAATTCCCGTAATTCTCATTCTTCAAAATCATCGTCTTCCGGGTCGATATCCAAAAACATTTCGCTTCCTCCGGCGGCCGGTTTTTCCTGTTCCGCAGCTGACGGCATTCCGCTAGGCGCAGCCTGCTCCGCCGTATCGGCAGGGGTTTCCCGCACCGTCTTAGAAGCGGCGTCCAGTGCCTCCTTCTGATGATCCCGAATTTTCTGGGCGATCTCCTCGCACAGGGCGGTATTTTCCTTTAACAGAGCCTTTACCTTGTCCCGGCCCTGACCGATCCGCTCGCCGTTATAGCTAAACCAAGCTCCGCTCTTTTTGATGATATCCAAATCCACCGCGAAGTCGATGATCTCCCCGATTCGGGAGACCCCTTCCCCATACATGATGTCAAACACCACTTCTTTAAAAGGAGGCGCCACTTTATTCTTTACAATCTTACATTTGGTTTTGTTGCCCACAATTTCGCTGCCCTGTTTGATGGCTTCCCCTTTCCGTACCTCAATACGGACAGAAGAATAGAACTTCAGCGCCCGTCCGCCGGGAGTGGTTTCCGGATTGCCGTACATCACACCGATCTTTTCCCGAACCTGGTTGATGAAGATCGCCACGCACTGAGACTTTGATACCACGCTGGTGAGCTTTCTCAACGCCTGGGACATCAGTCTTGCCTGCAAGCCCACATGGTTGCTGCCCATTTCTCCGTCGATCTCCGCCCGGGTCACCATCGCCGCTACGGAGTCCAACACGATGACGTCGATCGCCCCGGAACGGATCAGCGCTTCCATGATTTCCAGCGCCTGTTCTCCCGTATCCGGCTGAGAGACTAAAAGCGAGTCGATATCCACTCCCAATGCTTTGGCATACACCGGGTCCAATGCGTGCTCCACGTCGATAAATGCGGCTTCTCCGCCGCCTTTTTGAGCTTCCGCCACGATCTGCAGCGCCACTGTGGTTTTACCGGAAGATTCCGGTC
>CALWNT010000194.1 GCA_944382885.1 uncultured Clostridia bacterium
ACAAGAGTTCTCCTAACCATATCAGCAAGGAAAAATTCAGTTTATCGCTCGGGCTGGAGGGTGTTTTGGCAGAAGCTGATATTTTCCGTTGTACTCCATTAGGAGCTAACTTTTAAGACCCGTACCAAAGCCACCGCGGCGACTGAGCGGCGCCCTTTTCCTCAATTTTAGGCGAGCAAAATTGAGCCGGGGTCTGGGAGCCGGTGCTCCCAGGAACTTTCTTCTTGCTCCGAAAGAAAGTGATAGAGAAAAATTGTTGTAAAATAGAAAGCGAAATTTCTGTTTATCCCTCTGAAAAAATTCAGCAGAAAAAGAACAGAATCCGCAACTGCCGAATTCTGTTCTCCTCTTACTGCGAAATCATTTTGTAGAAACGTATTTGTCTTACCCTTTGTCAGGGAATCCTACTAGTCTTCCCCGCCAAGCTCTGTAACGATATATTTTTTTCCATAATTTCTGTGCAGAACATCCGCCAGCCAAAAAATCCCTTTCAGAGCCAGCAGAGCCATGACACAATAGCCTACGGCTTTCAAAAACGTTTTCATTTTATCACACCGCTCCCATCTGCTTTTGAGGCGAAACGCCCCAAAATAATTTGATTTAGTACCATTGTAACAAAACGCAAGGGGAAATTCAACGGTTTTTTCTTTAATTTTTCACAAACGCCTCAAAGTCTTTGCCTGATTCCCACAGAATTCCGGCTATTTTTTCCTATTTTTCCGCTCTGACGGCTGAGTCCGCCGTTTTTCCGTTTCCTGTTTTGGTTCCTCATATTTCTCAAAGGCTTTGACAATCTCTTTCACCAGCCGGTGACGGACCACGTCACGGTTCGTCAGATGAACCACCGCAATCCCGTCGATCCCGGAAAGGATCTTGGCGCATCTGGCAAGCCCGGAGGACTGTTCCCTGGGAAGGTCAATCTGGGTAATATCCCCGGTAAGGACCACCTTGGAGTTTTCCCCAAACCGGGTCAACACCATCTTTAAGGTCTCCAGACTGGCGTTCTGCCCCTCGTCTACCAGCACCATAGCGTTGTCCAGAGTACGTCCCCTCATATAGGCGATCGGGGCGATTTCGATAATCCCTTTTTCCAGATATTGCTGGGTTTTCTCCGCGCCGATCAGAGAGTGGAAGGAATCGTACAGAGGCCGCAGATAAGGGTCCACCTTTTGCTGCAGATCTCCGGGAAGAAATCCCAATTTTTCCCCGGCTTCAATAGCGGGACGGCTGACAATAATCCGGTCGATCTGCTTTTCCCGCAAAGCGTTTACCGCCACGGCAACTGCCAAAAAGGTCTTGCCGGTACCGGCGGGGCCGATGCAGATGGTGACCGTGTTGTTTCGGATCGCTTCAATATAGCCTTTCTGTCCCAAGGTACGGCATTTGACCGGCTGTCCCCGATGATTCACGGTAATGACGTCCTTCATGGCGCCGATCGCTTCTTCCACATGCCCGTCCTGGGCAAGCTCCAAAGCCTGTACTACGGCAGAATCATTGATCTTTGTTCCAGTCTCCCGCATCTGTTTTAAGGTTTCCAGCGCCCGCATAGCCCTGGAGGCGGCTTCTTCTTCCCCCCGCACCTCAACGGTATTCCGGTTGGAAACCAACTGCACCGACAGCGCCTTTTCGATCAATTTCACATTACTGTCGCAGGTTCCGAAAATTTCCATCATCTGAAAGGTATCATCAAATTCAACTGTATGATTTGGCAAAGCTTTTTCCCACCTCTGTATGTGTATTCCTGTAATTTTTCATTTCTCATTCCGTTTCAAAAGCGGCGGATTCAAAATTATTGTACACGATTGCCCGCATTTTGTAAACCGCTTTTTCTAGTTAGTATACCCGGAAAAGAAAGAGGGATTATCGCTTGCCTTCCCCATCCAGCTCCATATGGGCCAACGCCTTGACATGGATTTTATGCAGATGCTGCACAGAATAGTACATCTTTTCCGCCACTTCTTCCCAAGTCAGCCCGTCCAGATACCGGAGGGAGCACAGCAGTCTTTGGGTGCTGTCTTTAAGACTGCTGATCGCCCGGTCGATTTTCCTGCGCAGGAACAGAATTTCCCGAATTTTGCGGCGCAGCTCTTTCTGCAAACAGCAAATTTCCTGCTCGCTTCCATCAAGTTCGCCTTCTGTTTTCCCGGATGTCAGGGGTTCCATTTCCAATGCTTTTTTCCGGTTTTCCCATCGGCAGATTTCCTGCGCCAGACGGTCTACCTCCGTTCCCAGCGACTTATACCTCGACAGAAACTGTACTTTTTCCTGATTTGTCATTCCTGTATCCTCCCTTTTCCTAATGAAGCGGTATATCGTTTCTTTCGAAAATGCAAGAAAGAAGGCGCACGAATCCTCCGAAAAAACAAAAAGCGTTTCTTGTCCATCGGAATTTCCCAGCACCAGAGGCTGTTTTCCCTTATCCTTTCCCATATCCCCGTTTTCATTAAGAACATATGTTCTTTTTATGAATTAAGTATACCCTATTTCTCAGAAAAAGTCAATACAAATTTTGCAAAAACGCAAATGCCCGGCAATTTGCCGGGCACTCGAATTTATTTCACCGCTGTAAAGAAAAAACGGGGAAAACGGAAAATAATTTCGCCGTTTTTCTGTTTGGGATAAGCCTTTACCACCTCTTCCATCACATCTTTTTCAAATTCCGCCTGTTTTTCCGGATCATGAGAAAGAGCGGAGAGATAAGGACGCAGCCCCGTCCCCCGATACCATTCCATAATGCTTTCATGGCTGGGCATCCGATGAAAATAGGTGGTGTTCCAAAGCTCAAAATCGGAAGAGAGCTCAGAAAGCAAATCAAAGTATCCTTCTGGGGAAAGCTGATAAAAAATTCTGGGAGCAGGAAAATAGGGCTTCCATTTCTCCCCTGTCGTTAACCTGCCGATAATTTGATGAATCGGCTCCCGCTCATTCATGGGAATCTGTATTGCCAGTGTTCCTCCTTTTTTCAGCAACCCTATCATATTTCGCAGAAGCGTAGGATGATCTGGAATCCATTGGATACAGGCGTTGGAAAAAACCAGATCAAAATGCTGTGGAATTCCCGGAAAGCCTTTTCCGGCGTCACAAAGCTGAAACTCCAAATGAGGGTAATTCTCCCTTGCTTTCTCGATCATCGCCTCAGAATAATCGATTCCCAAAATTTTCGCTTCTGGAAAGCGTTCGTACAGCACCTGGGTACTGTTGCCAGGCCCGCAGCCCACATCCAGTACAAATTGGGGAGAAAGTCCCCTGATTCTATCTGCCAAATCAATGGCAGGCTGCGTCCGCTCCCGCTCAAATTTAAGATATTGTGCGGCATTCCATTTTTCCATCGCTTTTGTCTCCTCCTTTTTTCTTTATTTTACCTCCCAGCAGGGAAAAGCGCAAGACAGATAGTTCCCCCTGGCCCGTTTGATTTCTTTTAGCTCTGTCTGACCTTCTGCTATCCCTAGGCCAAACCTTTCCCCAGAAGAATCCAATCGCAACCAACAGCAACCCCCGGTGGAAAAAACTGTTTCCACCGGGGGTTCTTCTATCTGTTTTGATAGGCAAAAGACCGCCATTTTATTTCAGCGCCAGTCCGTCCCTAAATGCGTTTCCTACCACTTCTCCCAACTTGACATACCGGTTCGAGAAGGGGTCAAAGGTGATAGGCGCAGCCTTCTCAAGATCCACCTTGCCCTTTTCGTCCAGCACCCGTTGATCCACACTGACGTTGACGATCTCTCCTACCATGCGGCAGCTCTCCTCGTCATAGCTTACAAGCCGGCACTCTACGGCAATGGCCAGCTCCTCGATCAGCGGCGCGTCCACAAATTCGGATTTCAGGGCATGGAACCCAGCCTTTTCAAATTTATCAGGAGTATCGTTTCCGGAGACAATCCCCACATAATCGCAGGCGACCATATGCTCCGCGTCCGCCATACTCACGGTAAAGGCGCCCCGTTTCAGGATATTTTTCACTGTCTTGTGTCCCGCGCTCAAACAGAGGGAAAGCTGGGTATCATCACTGATGCCGCCCCAGGCAGCGTTCATCGCGTCTGGCACGCCGTTTTCATCATAGCTGGCAATGATGAAAACCGGCTGTGGATAGGTATAGGGTTTCGCTCCAAAATTTTTTCTCATACTGCTGTTCCTCCAAACTTTACTAAATTCGCTTCACAACTGCTTCAAGCCCTTTTGGACTTCTGTATTTAACTTACTCTCTCATGAAGCAAAAGTCAAGGGATCTCCGGAATAAAAATAGTTGAAATTTCACAGTAACTATACTATAATATAAACGTTTATTATTCATATTGTCATTCTGTTTCTTTTGATACCAGAAAGGTCGGGAAAATGATGGAAAGAGTAAAATTCGGCAAAACAGATATGAATGTCTGTAAAATCGCGCTGGGAGGTTATCCCTTTTCTGGCGTCAACCGCGCCCAGGGATGGGATCCCTATACAGCGGAAGGGAAAAAAGAGGTCTACCGCACTATCAACACCGCTCTAGACTGTGGGATCAATTATATCGATACCGCTCCTGGATACGGCAACGGGCACAGCGAAACACTGATCGGCGACGTAATGGCTCATCGCAGGAATGACTGCTATCTGGCTACCAAGGTCAGCACAACAGCATGGGCCGGCGGAAAAGAAGACGTAATCAAGGCCGCCGAGGAAAGCCTCTGCCGTCTGAAGACTGACCATTTGGATGTTTTACAGCTCCACGGCGGCCGTTTTACCGCTCAGGAGGTCCGTCATATCATCCACGAAGGACCGCTGGAAGCCCTTCATGAACTCAAGGAGCGGGGACTCACCCGCTATATCGGTATCACCATAGAGGAACCGTGGACTGCTCTTCCCTTTATTCAGCAGGACCTCTTTGACGTGTATCAGGTCTGCTACAATCTGATCCGTCAAGCGGCGGCCTACCATTTTTTAGACGAGACTCAGAAGCGGGATGCCGCGGTCTGCGCTATGCGTCCGCTGACCTCTGGAATGTTCCAGCGCCAGTTGGAATATCTGGCTCCGCAATGGCTGGAAAACGGAGAAGCCTTCCGGGTCTGCCTGGCCTTTATTCTCTCTGATTCCCGGGTACATATGGCCAATGTCGGGATGAGATGGAGCTGGGAGGTAGAACAAAACGCAAAGTTCGTGGCGGATTTCGTCCCTAACTACGATATCGCCGACACGCCAAGACTGACCCAGTATATCTACGAAACCGATGACGCGAGACACGGAAAATAGCTTGGCATCCTTTCCGTATTGTCAGGAGGAATTTTGATGAGCATATCCTTTACCCAGTTAAATATCGGATGTCTTTCCCGCAACCGTTATTGGGGAGAATCCGACGAAAAGGCCTATCGGAAGGCAAAATGCACTTCTACCCTGATTTCCTGCCCGGAGGGCTTCCTTTTGGTTGATCCCGGCGTTCCCCGGGAGGAGATGCAGCGTCTGCTAGACGAACGCTGCAAGGTGGATCTTAACGAGATCAAAACCATATTTTTCACCCATCTTCACGGAGATCATCGGGTAGACGCTCTGGGTTATCCTTCCGCCCGTCTGCTGGCCTCGAAAACGGAAATCAACGCCTTTGCAAAGCAGGAGCCGGACTCTCCCCTTCTTTCCCGGCTGGAAGCCGCCCCGGAAGAACTGTTCCCAGGGATAGGGGTAGTTGCCCTGCCTGGACATACCGAGGGCTGTTCCGGACTTGCTTTCGAAACAGAGGAAGGACGGGTATTAGTCGCCGGAGACGCCGTGATGACTCGGGATTTCTTCCGGGAAGAAACAGGCTATTTCAATTCCTGGAATTTAGAACTGGCGGCAGACACCATTCGGAAAATCAAAAAGCAATCTTTCGTGATTGTTCCCGGACATGATATCCTGTTTTATCATCGTGTTTCCGGATACAAATAACGATTGAAAAGGAGATAACGATCCATTATCGGAAAGAATACTATCTGTTTTTATCGAAACGACTGTAAAGCAAAATTGCTTTACAGTCGTTTTTCTACTGAACTGACTTGTTTTTTCCCTGTTTTGACCCTTTCACCTTGGTGGGAATCTGATAAAGACTCCGATAGGATTCCATCTGCGCTTCATCCTCTGGCGTATTGGGGATCAGCCCGGTACATTCTGTGCCAGAGGCTACCCCGTCTGTTCCCAAAAAGGCTTCCTCGAGCAGCTCCGCATCCTTTTTGGCTCCTTCTGTTCTCGGCTTTTTCCGCGGCATTTTTTTCTTCCTTTCCAAATAGATTCGGCAAAATTTCCGTCCTTTATAGTATGGATCAAAATACGGAAAACATGTAAGGAGTTCTGATAAAAATAGATCGCTATCTATTCATTTTATCCTAAAGACTTGTGTTGATTCCTTATGAGGATTTACAGATAAAAAAAGTTCCTGCTTTGAACCAAAAACAAGAAATAAACCTTTATCTATTTTTACAAAACGCGGCTAACGCTAAATTTCTGTTTTTTCAATACCTTATCAATAAAATCCGCCGCACATTTTGTGCGGCGGATCAAAGCGTTTTCGTTTATTCCCTTTTTAATCCAAGTAAAAGATGTTCCGCCAATTCCCCCGGCTTGATGACCACATTGACGTGATGCCGCAGTTTGACTCCGTGAGGCAGCGCCTCAGCTACAAAGTGATCGGCAAAGGGCTTTTGGGGATACTGCAAAACAAAGTGATAGCATCCATTTTTATCCCATGCCCCAAAACAGGAAATCTCATGATCCAGTTTTCCCTCCGGGGTATCCTGAGGAAGCTCAATGAAATTATCGATCCACTGGGATTTTCCCACCGTTACCTGATATCCCATACCGGAGGTCTTTTCCATTTGAATCGTGGGATTTTCTTTTGAAAAATCAAAGGTTAAGCTGGTAAGATTCAGTATATTATCTCCGAACTGATAGGTTCCCGTAAGCTGCTGTTGTTTCGAATGAATCATGCTCCCAACAGGATGGCTGAGCACAAGATTCTGTGTGCGTTCTGTCAGAGCCTGATAAGCTCCCGATGCCTCCGGCAGCGGAGACTCTTTCATGCCGGGCAGGAGAATGCTCCACACGCCGTCTAAAATTTTCTGCATATTCATCGTACCGGAATTGATGGCAACCACAGCATCCTGATCCGGCATCACGATACAAAACTGGCCAAAAGCCCCATCCCCTCTATAGACATGCTCTGGAACACATTGCCACATTTGATATCCATAGCCCTGTCTCCAGTCAGGAGTATCGCCGTTATTTGCCACCACCGGAGAAGATGCCTTTTCGATCCAGGCGGAATCCAACAGCTGTTTCCCTTTATATGCGCCTTTATGCAGTAAAAATAACCCTAATTTCGCAATATCCTCTGTCTTAGCGTTCAGGCCAAAGCCGCCCGCGTCTACACCGGTAGGAGATTGTTCCCACCAAATGTTCTCAATCCCCAGCGGTTCAAAAAAGCGGGGCGTCAGGAACTCGGTAACTGTTTTTCCCGAAACCTTCTGGACAATGGCCGAGAGCATATGGGTTGCCATCGTGTTATATAAAAAGACGCTTCCCGGTTTTTGGTCTACATAAGAAGTAAGAAAATGCGCTGCCCAGTCCTTTATCTCCGGCTTATGAAATGCTACCGGTTCTGTTGTATGTCCGGTTGACATCGTCAAAAGATGCTCTACCGTCATTTGAGACATATATTCACAAGGAGCGCCGGTAAGTAATTCCGGGAAAAAGGAAATGACCCGGTCCTCTACTGAAAGCAGGCCCTCTTGTACGGCAAAACCAACGGCGATACTGGTAAAGGTCTTGCTGAGGGAAAATAACATATGGTTTCTGTCTTTGCGGTATGGAGCCCACCACCCCTGGGAAATCAGACAGTCATGCCGGAGAATCATGAATCCATGCATTTCCAGACCGTTTTTTTCCGTATAATCCAGAAAATCCAAAATTGCCCGGGAAGAAACGCCCATTTCTTCCGGACGTGCACAACGAAAGGTATTCATAGAAAGCCGCCTCCTAGATTTTATTTTGGGAATACCTTTATTGTATCACAATTCATCTTCTTCGTCAATAGAGATAGAATATTTCTGAAATTTATTAAAATTTTATTTTATTTGCAGATAAAACAAGGATGATCCGACAAAAAATGGAGAGACTCCACAAAGGGAAACACGTGAAACATATCCCCCTCGCGCAAACCTGTGGTTTTTAGGCAAGATATTTTGACTAGTGGGGAATCAGCGCATTATTATTTTCTTAATTATTAAAAAAATCTAGGATACTATTTATTCCTGATAGAACCGCTTTATCTTTGATTGCAGGTCTTTCGTTGGTATTATGACTATAGACCGCTTCATGTATATTATAACAGTTCATATGATGTAACAGTGTGCATGCCGTGTCATAAGGTTTATTTATGCCGCCATCGCCTCCACCCACTAAAATAACTGCGCCCTTTTTTGATTTCATAATGGGTTCTTCTTTCCTTAAATATTTGGCGCACCAATAGGTCTGAAGCCTGCTTCTTACCTCTAATAGTTTTCCCGTTAGCTCTGAAAAATAGATCGGTGAAGCAATTAAAATATTATCACAATCCTGAATATATTCATATATCACTTGCATCTCATCCTTTATTGCGCACCCCTGTTTTTCCCAACAATATCTGCAATCAATGCAGGGTGAGATGCTGCAACTGTAAGCATCTACAATCCGATATTCACCTACAATCCCTTCTGTTACTTTTTCTATAAGTGAAGCCGTATCTCCCATGATTCTAGGAGAACCGTTTAAAATCAATGTCTTCATTAAATTACTCCCCTATTTCACATTTGTCACTTAGTTGCAGCTATTCTACCACTTATTATTTAAAAGCGCAACACGCTTCCGTCTTGTTTTCCGAAGAGCTTTCCAACAGTATTAGGCAAAACGGTCCTATGGTGAGAATTTTTTCTAGTACGACAGCTAACATAAAAAGAGGGACGGTAATGTTACCGTCCCTCTTTCCTAACGTCATTAGAAAGAAATATCATTTGCGATTTTGTACAATTCCATTGGGAATTCTTTCTTCATCTTCAAAGCTTCCAAAATATCGAAGTCCACAACTTCATCTCTCTGAATCCCCACAACGCGGTTTCCGATTCCATCATTCAGAAGCTCCACTGCACGATAAGCAAGCTGGCTTGCCAGCACACGGTCTCTGACTGTGGGATTTCCACCTCTCTGCACATGACCCAGAATCGTAGCGCGGCTTTCGATGCCGGTTTCCTCTTCGATCCGTTTCGCGAGTTCTACAGAACCGCCGATTCCCTCTGCAACCAAAATGATGAAATTCTGTTTGCCGAGTTTCTGCGCTTCCTTGATTTTGTTAATCATATCTTCTACATCCACTTCAATTTCCGGAACGAGAATGTAGGTAGCACCGCAGGCAATACCGGTATTTAAGGCAATATAGCCGGCGCGGCGTCCCATTACCTCCACTACGCTGCAGCGGTCGTGAGACTGAGCGGTATCACGGATTTTATCCACCATTTCCATAGCGGTGTTCATTGCGGTATCGTAACCGATGGTATAATCGGTGCAGGAAATATCATTGTCAATCGTACCCGGAATCCCGACACAGGGAATCCCTCTTACGGACAGATCAGCAGCACCCCGGAAAGAACCGTCTCCGCCAATTGCCACGATCCCGTCGATTCCAGCGTCCAGACAGGTCTGTTTTGCCTTCTGAAGCCCGGCTTCCTCTTTAAATTCCAGACAACGGGCGGTATATAATATTGTTCCGCCCCGATGGATAATGTCGGAAACAGAACGCATATTCATTTCTATCAAATCACCATTGATGAGTCCGTTATAGCCACGTTTAATTCCAATTACGCGCATTCCTTTTTTGATTGCTGCTCTCACAACAGCGCGCACCGCCGCATTCATGCCAGGAGCGTCTCCGCCGCTGGTCAAAACGCCGATTGTTTTCTGCTTTGTATCCATAATAAGCGACCTCACTTCTGTTATTGATTTCTACTTTGAATCCAATGAATATTTTAACATATTTTATTTAACTGTCAACCGCAAAAGACCCCTTTTTTCAGCTTTTAAAAGCAACATTATGACTTGTTACCAAATCCTGTAGCTTTTTCAGCAAATTGTTGTCATAGTTTACATCAAAATTTTTCATTCGATAGCAGTTTTTGGTGTCCGTGAAGTAGAAAAACACCTTGTCCGACCCCGGAAACTGCTTCAAAATCTCTTTGACTTTTTGAATTTGAGGGTCTTCCATATTGCAGAATTTCAAATACAGTCCTGCATTTTTCGAGGATTTTACCTGATTTTTACCTGGATTTTTTTCTCCTTTGCCGGAAGCCTCTCCCAATAATGCAGAATCTTTTGCCAACACCATCTTCTCACAGAGGATTTTCGGCACTTCGTCTTCCCTGACAGAAACCTTCCCTTCGATCGCTATGGCGTTCCCCGGCTGAAGATAGGAAGCGTGCGCTTCATAGACATTGGGAAAGACAATCACCTCCGCCGAAGCAGTCTTATCCTCTAATTGGACAAAGGCCATCATGGCGTTGTTTTTGGTATTTAACACCTTCCGGTGCTGAATCATACCCAAGACCTGTACTCTTTTTCCGTCCAGTTTGGGAAAATCTTCTTCCTCTGCCCCTACAATAGAGGCCAGGGGCTGAAAACGGGAAAAATCCACCATGCCGGCATACTGATCCAAAGGATGCCCGGAAACATATAAGCCCACCGTCTCTTTTTCCATCGCCAACAGCTCGGATAAGGGATACTCCTTCCCTTTTACCATCAGATCAGCAGGCTTGCTCCCCGCCTGAGGCGCAAAGGAGAATAAGTCAATCTGCCCTTCCAGATTGCGGCGGGTGTTCTCGTCCACCTGCTCGACGATTTTTTCATAGGAGTGGAGCATTTCATATCGGTTGTGGGGAAACGAGTCAAACGCGCCGCATTTAATGAGGCTTTCGATCGCCCTCTTATTGACCTCCTTGCCGTGCATCCGCTCGCAGAAATCGGTGAGCGTCTCAAAGGGGCCGTTTTTCTCCCGCTCGGCAATGATGTTCTGAATCACGCCTTTTCCAAGATTTTTGATCGCAAGCATACCGAAGCTGATATGCCTGCCTTCCGTAACGGCAAAGCCCATCTGGCTGTGGTTTACATCAGGAGGAAGCACCTGAATGCCGTTGGATTTGCAGTAAGTGATATATTCGTTGACCTTATCCGCGTTGGAAAGCACGCTGGTGAGAAGGGCCGCCATATACGCGCTTTTATAGTGTACCTTCAAATAGGCGGTTTGATAAGCTACATGGGCATATGCCGCCGCGTGGGGCTTATTAAAGGCATAGGAAGCAAAGCTTGCCATTTCATCAAAAATAACGGTGGCGGTTTTTTCATCCACGCCGTTATGTACGGCGCCGACGCATTCCCAGCTGCCATCCTCCCGCTGTTTGCCGTAGATAAAATTATGCCGCTCCTGCTCCATCACCTTGGCTTTTTTCTTCGCCATTGCCCGGCGCACCAGATCCGCCCGGCCGTAAGAGTAGCCGGCCATCCGCTGGCAGATCTGCATCACCTGTTCCTGATAGACGATACAGCCGTAGGTGGATTCCAAAATCGGTTTGAGCATGGGATGGCGGTAGACAACCTCCTTGGGATGATGCTTGCTGTAGATATACCGGGGAATCGACTCCATCGGCCCTGGCCGATAGAGAGCCAGCACCGCCATAATATCCTCCATATTTTGAGGCTTGAGCTGGGTAAGCACCTGACGGATTCCCGCCGATTCCAGCTGGAACACTCCGTCTGTCTGCCCTTCTGAAAGCATCTTATAAACCGCCGGATCATCCAGCGGGATATCTTTTACCCGAAAATCCGGTTCTGCCCGGCGCACCTCATCCTCACAGGCCTTGATGACTGTCAGGTTGCGCAGGCCGAGGAAATCCATTTTCAGAAGCCCCAGTTCTTCCAGTGTTACCATCGTAAACTGTGTGACCACGACCTCGTCATTTTTCTGCAGGGGAACGTAGCTGTCCACCGGGTCCCGGGTAATTACCACACCTGCCGCGTGGGTAGAGGCATGCCGGGGCATCCCCTCCAGCTTCATGGCGGTATCTAAAAGCTCATGGGCCACCTCGTCGGTGTCGTAACGCTCTTTCAGCTCTTTGGAGCGCTGCAGCGATTGTTCCAGGGTGATATTGAGCACATTGGGCACCAGCTTGGCGATGGAATCCACCGTCTGATAAGGCACGCCTAGGGCTCGTCCCACGTCCCGGATGGCCGCCTTGGCCGCCAGGGTCCCGAAGGTAATGATCTGGGCCACATGGTCATATCCGTATTTTTCGATGACGTAATCAATAACCTGCTGCCGCTTTTCAATGCAGAAATCAATGTCGAAGTCCGGCATACTGACTCGTTCCGGATTTAAGAAACGTTCAAACAGCAGGTTGTAGGGAATGGGGTCGATCTCCGTAATGTCCATGCAGTAGGCGGCGATACTCCCCGCGCCGGAACCTCTTCCCGGCCCTACAGGGATATCGTGGGTTTTGGCGTAATGGATAAAGTCGTATACAATCAGAAAATAGTCAATAAATCCCATCTGGTCAATGACGCTGATTTCATATTCCAGCCGGTCGACAAGCTCCTGCCTCGGATGCTCGCCATATCTTCTATGAAAGCCTTCCCAGCAGAGCTCCAGAAAGAAATCCCGGTTATTCTTCCCGTCTGGGGCCGTAAAATGAGGCAGCTTTGTCTCCCCGAAAGTAAAGTCGAAATGGCACTGTTCGGCAATTTTCACCGTATTTTCCAGGGCGCCTTCATAAACGGAAAAGAGGGATTCCATTTCCTCATAGGATTTGACATAAAACTCGTCCGTCTCAAATTCCATCGCCTGATCCTGACCATATACCGTATTGGTCTGGATACACATTAAGACAGCCTGGGTTTTGGCGTCCTCTTTTCTCAGATAATGGCAGTCGTTCGTCGCCACCATCGGGATGGAAAGCTCCTGAGCCAATTTGTGCAGAAAAGGCAGGATCTCCTTCTGCGCCTTGATTCCGTGATCCTGAAGCTCGATATAGTAGTCCTCTCCAAACAGGGAACGGTAAAACAGGGCGGCCTCTTTGGCCTTTTCGTAGTCCCGTTCCCGCAGCGCCCTGGGAATTTCGCCGGCAAGGCAGGCGGAAAGGGCGATCAGCCCCTCGTGATATTGGGTCAAAAGCTCCCGGTCGATGCGGGGTTTTCCGTAAAAGCCTTCCAGATGTCCGGCGGAAACCAGCTTGATGAGGTTCTGATATCCGGTCTCGTTTTTGCACAGCAGCACCAGATGATAGGGGCTGTTGTCGATTTTATGCACCTTGTCGAAGCGGGTGCGGGGGGCCACATAGACCTCGCAGCCGATTATCGGCTGGATGCCCTTTTCCTTACAGGCCTTATAGAAATCCACCACGCCGTACATGTTGCCGTGATCGGTGATGGCTACCGCTTTCTGCCCCAGCTCCTTGACTCGTTCCACAAGCTTTTGGATCCGGCAGGCGCCGTCCAATAAGCTGTATTCGCTGTGGAGATGCAGATGTACGAATTCTCCTGCTGCCAAAGGAAATTCCCCCTTTCTAAAATATGGAATCTATTTTTATTGATTTTTGATAATATGGAGTAAGGCTTGTTCTGGGGGCATCTGTCCCCAGAATCCTCGTCACAGAGCAAAGTTTGCTCTGGACTTAGTTTGTCGGGGTTCCGCCCCCTGACACAAAAAACGTGCCCCTCGCCGGGGAGGCTAAGCCCCGGTGTGATTGTTTTGGAACCAAGAGGAAGTGATACCACGCTCCAAGTCCAGCA
>CALWNT010000195.1 GCA_944382885.1 uncultured Clostridia bacterium
CGGCCGCGGTGGAGCGGAGGTGAGAGGGTTGGGTCAGTATATCCGACAACACCTCAGGAACCACCGAAATGGGTTGCACCGTGATAAACAGTCCCAGCCCGATATAGAGCAGAGCCATCACCGGAACCAAAACCGAGGTGATAAAGCTGATGCGGTGTACCCCGCCGAAAATCACCAGCGCGGTCAAAACCGCCAGTACGACCCCCACGATCAGGGGCATATACTTCTGTAAAAAGGGATTGTTCCCGCAGTAATACTCCAGAGCGGAGCTGACATTATAGGACTGAAGCCCGTTAAAGCCGTAAGCGAAGCACAAAATCAGGGCGACGGAGAACAAAATCCCCAGCCATCTCTTTTTCAGCGCGGCTTCAATATAATAAGCCGGGCCGCCCCGGAACTGCTCCCCGTCCTTGGTTTTGTAAACCTGAGCCAGGGTGCTTTCCACAAAGGCCGAAGCGCTGCCCAGAACCGCCAGCAGCCACATCCACAGCACCGCGCCGGGGCCTCCCGAGGCAATGGCGGTGGCCACCCCCGCGATATTTCCGGTTCCTACCCGGGAAGCGGTGGAAATCATCAGCGCCTGGAAAGAGGAAACGCTCTTCTCCCCATGCTTTTTCTCCCGGATCACCCGAAGGGCTTCCGGAAAGAGCCGAAGCTGAACAAATTTTGTGCGAAGGGAGAAATAAATCCCCGCGGCCACCAGCAGGATGATGAGAATATAGGTGTAGATAAAATCATTGATGTTCGACAACAGCGCGTCAATAAACTCCATTCCAAAACTCCTTTCACGGTATGGACTTCCTGTTCCGATTGGTCCTGATATACACAAAAGCATTTGCTCTTTCAAAAAATGCATGATCGTATAACATTATATAAGAAATCCGGACAAAAATCCACCTTTTTGGGAGTTAAAAGAAAAAAATCAGAAAAATCCACGAATTTTTCTGGAAAAAAATCGGAATTGTGATAGAATAGTAAGAGTATGGGGAAATCCCGTAGGAAGCGGTCTCCCCGCTTCCTGATTTTCGATATTCAGATGGGAACGAGGCATCCGGCAGATCCGTCCCGGCTTTCTCCGTTTGCTCTTCTAAAGGGCGGCCGCAGGAGGGCTCCGCATGGGGGCGGCGCGGTTCAGCCATCCGTTCCCAAATCTTCCGATCAACAGAGGGGAAAACTATGAAAAAATGTATTCTGATCCCGGATTCCTTTAAAGGAACGATCTCGTCCGTAGAAATCTGCTATCTCATCGCCTCCAAAATCAGGAAATACTATCCTGACTGCCAGATCCTTCCCATCCCGGCGGCGGACGGCGGAGAAGGCACCGCCGATTGCTTTTTGACCGCTTTGAACGCGGAAAAAATCAGGATGACCACCACCGGCCCCTATGGCGAGCCCGTCAAGGTTTACTATGTCAAGGATCACGACACCGCCATTATTGAGACAGCGCAGGCCGCCGGTCTGGGGCTGGCGGAAAAAGCGGGCAAAAAAAAGCCCGGAGCCGCCACCACCTACGGCGTGGGGAATATTATCGGCCACGCCATCAAATCGGGCTGTAAAAAGATCGTGCTGGGGCTGGGCGGAAGCTGTACCAATGACTGCGGCGTGGGCATGGCAGCGGCCTTGGGCGCGAGATTTTACAGCAAAACGGGAAAGACCTTCCTCCCCAACGGAGACACCCTCTCGAATATCGCCTCCTTTGACCTGAGCCGGCTGGAGGAAACCATTGAAGGCTGCGAGATCATCGCCATGTGCGATATCGACAATCCCCTTTACGGAGAAAACGGCGCGGCCTATGTCTTCGCGCCCCAGAAAGGCGCGACGCCGGCGCAGGTCGTCCGTCTGGATGAAAACCTCCGCGCCTTTGCCCAGACGGTGAAAGACCTTACCGGTCAAGAGATCGCCTCCCTTCCCGGCGCGGGAGCGGCAGGAGGAATGGGCGCCGGCGTCTCCTTCTTTTTGAGAGGCGAGCTGCGTTCGGGCATCGACATCTTGCTGGATCTGGTGAAGTTCGATGAAAAATTACCCGGAACCGACATGGTCTTTACCGGGGAAGGAAAAATTGACGAACAGAGCCTCCACGGAAAGGTGGTAATGGGGGTGGCCAGAAGGGCCTCTGCCCAGCATATCCCGGTGACCGCCCTGGTGGGGGATGTGGGGATGCGCGCCGAACAGATTTACCGCATGGGCGTCACCGCCGTGTTCAGCACCAACCAGATGGCCATCCCCTTTTCCGAGGCCAGACTGCGGTGCGAAAGAGATCTGGGGGAGACGGTGGAGTCGATCCTGCGCTATCAGCAGGCCCTGGGCAAATAATCCTGTTTCCATCAAAACGCCCCTCCCGCCAATTTGGCGGGAGGGGCGTTCTTGGGTCATAAGCCCTTTTGGGTCACACCTGAGAGATTACAGAATCAGCTGTAAAACCATCCCCGCGACGGCGGCGCAAAGATAGGTACACAACAGGATCTTGAGGCAGTCTTTCAGATTTTTTCCGCTCTTAAACAGCACCAAAAACCCGATTCCGGCGCTGCTGCAAAGGCCGGCGAGAGCCGCGGCAAAGCTGATGCTTCCCTGAAGCAGCAGTTCCACCAGCAGCACCGAGGTGGCGCACCCCGGGATCAGCCCGATCAGCGCGGTAAAGGCCGGCTGGAAGACGCTGTCCGACAGGAGCACCGCTCCAAGGCGGTCCTCCCCGATCAGGAACACCACCAGATTGATTACCAGCAGCGTAACCCCGATAAAGAGGGTGGTTTTCACGGTATGGAGCAGGGCGCTTTTGAGCTTGGAGTCCTTGTGGTGCTCATGGCATTCTTCCTCACAGCCAATCAGGTTGACCGGATCGCGCAAAGCGTCCTCCCGCTCTCTGCGGAACACCGTGGCGTTGAGCAGATACCCGAAGAGGATCGCGATCACCAGCTTCCAGAGGATCAGCTGTAGGATCAGCGGCAGGCTGGCTGAACGGGAAATCATAATCGGCAGCGCCTCGTCCGAGGTGGCCAGAAAGACCGCGATCAGGGTGCCCGCGTTGATCACGCCGCTTTGATACAGGGTGGCGGAAGCCGCGGAAAACCCGCACTGGGGGATGCATCCGGCAATCGCCCCGACCACAGGCCCCCAAAAGCTGTGCTTGTATTTTAACAGCTTCTGGGCGTTCACATGATCTTCCAGCCATTCAATCAAAAGGTATACGATAAACAGAATCGGAAGGGATTTTAAGGTATCTTCCACTGTTTCTAAAATAAATTCCGGCAAATTCACACATTCCTTTCTCAAGTTAACATTATAATCGGTTGGAAAATAATTGTCAAAGCTATGAAGATATGCATAACTGTTCAGGTATTCTCTCAGGGCGGCGCATATTTTCTCTTTTGGTTCTCCATACTATAAGCAAAAGGAAAAAGGAGGTTTTTTATGCTCACCACCAAAGAGCTGTCCTCGCTGGAGGATCAGCTGAAGCAGGAACAGCTGATGGTCAAAAAATGCAAACTGTATTCCCAGGGGTGCGCCGACCCTCAGCTGAAACAGAAATGGGAACAGATCGCCGCCCGGCACCAGGATCACTATACCAGGCTTTTAAACCAGATCAAATAAGGAGAACCACAGCATGAAAATTGATTTTCAGCAGTTTGACGACCAGCAGATGCTGACCGACACCCTGTCCGCTCAGAAATTTCTCACCGGAACCTACAACGACTGCGCCAATGAATGCGCCTCCCCCAAGCTGAGGGATGAGCTGATGAGTATTCTGGCCGAAGAGCACCAGATTGAGGCGGAAGTGTTTGCGGAAATGTCCAAAAGAGGGTGGTACCCCACCCAGCAGGCTCCCCAGGAGCAGATCCAGCAGGCCAAGCAGAAATTTTCCAATCTGCTCTCTCAGCTGTAAGGCTTGCGTCCCCCTGCCGGCAGAGCGGGTTCCCCCTGAGCCGCCAGCGGCGAAAGCCCCATCGTCAGAAAAACCGGAATGGAAATCCAGTGTTTCCATTCCGGTTTTGTTCGTTTTCCCCGCCTCCTTCGCACAGAAGCGGTATCCGATCTAACTTCTCCGCCTTTTGTCCCCGTTCGGGATGCTCTCCGGCGGCCTTTATTCTAAAATCAGCTTGGGCGCATGGGCCATGCAGTCCTGAATCTCCTCCAAAGACGGCACCGCAGGGATGGCGCCCTTCTTGGTGGTCACCAAAGAGCCGGTGGCGTTGGCAAAGTCAAAGAAGGACTCCAGCTCCTTTTGGGTCAGCTCCCCAAGGGATTTTCCGCTCTTGAGCCAGCAGTACAGCACCCCTGCCAGGAAGGAATCCCCCGCGCCTGTGGTATCGATGGTCTTGAGGTCATAGGCGTAAGAGGTAAATTCCATCCCGTTGACCCTGGCGAAGCAGCCCTTCGGCCCTCTGGTGATGATGATAAAGGGGATCTCATAGGTTTCCTCGATCCTGCGGGCCGCCTTTTGGCAGTCGCTGGTGCCGAACAAAAACTCCGCCTCTTCCTCTGAGATTTTCAGCACGTCCGCAAGGCCGATGGTGTCCAGAATGGTCCGCTTGGCCGACTGAGCATCCTTCCACAAAGGCAGGCGCAGATTGGGGTCGTAGGAAATCAGGCTGCCGTTTTCCTTGGCCTGCTTGACCGCTTCCAGCACCGTAGTTCTGGAAGGCTCCGCCGTCAGGGAAACGGAACCGAAGTGGAAGAACATCGGTTTCAGCTCCGCCAGAGGGGCGATGTCCTCCAGGGATAAATTCACGTCCGCCGTATGCTTGCGGTAAAAGGAAAATTCCCGGTTGCCGGACTCGTCCAAGGTCACAAAAGCCAAGGTGGTGGGAAACTCCTCTGAAACCGGCATGTATCCGGTATCTACCCCAACCTCTTTGAGGGCGTGGATACAGCTCTGCCCAAAGGCGTCCTTCCCCACCTTCCCCACAAAAGCGGTCTGGCAGCCTAATTTGGAAAGCACCGCCGCCACATTCGCCGGCGCCCCTCCCGGATTCTGCTGAAACAGCCGCTGGGATTTTTCCCCGTAAGGCGCAAAATCAATTAAAATCTCGCCGATACTGATAAAATCAAACATAACAATCGTACCTCTCTTTTCCGCCCGCCCTCTGTGTTTTTGTCCAAGTCCTGATTCCAAAAAGCGAATCCCTTTCCCGGCAGGCCGTCCGTTCTTTCCTTTATCATAAACAGTTCGGCCGGTTCTGTCAATCTTTCCGTCCCATTCTTCTCCGAAACGCTTGGAGCAGGGCCTCTTTCCGGTTGGGGAGCCGCTCTTCCAAGACCTCTTGAAGCAGCCATTCCAGCGACTGGCCCAGCTCTTTCCCGGGAAGCGCCCCGGCATGGAGCAGATCCCGGCCGGTCACCTCAAGCTCCTTGAAACTCAGGCAGGGGCGTTCCTCTTTCAGCCGGCGAACCCAGGCCCCGGCTTCCCCTTGGGGGGAGCCGAAGGCGGCTTTCAGCCGAAGGGAGTCTTCCAGCGGAGCAATCCCATACCGGGCGGCCAGCCCCTTCGCGCCGATCCAGTCCGAGGGAAGGGGTTCCCCAGCGCAGGAAAGAAGCCCCACTACCCTCCGGATTACCTCGTTGCTCCATTTCTGCTCCTTTAGCCGGGCTTCCCAAAATGCGGGGGATTCCCCCTCCCCAGTCAGGCAGCCCCCAAAGCAGAGGGCGGCCAGCCGAAGCTCCAGCCTGGGGGGAAGCTGCTCCAAAGCCGCTCCCGCCAGCCGGACGCTTTTTTCCCCCAGAGCGGGAAACAGCTCCCGGAACACTTCCGGAGCCTCCTGAAGCACCCTTCCGGCGCAAGGGCCGGTCAAAAGCTTCGTGAGCTCCTCCCGCTTCCGTTCCGGGGAAACAAAGGAAAGCTGCCCCCTCATCGAGAGCAGCGCCCCTTTCGTCCGGGGCTCGATGGAAAATCCCAGGGTGGAGGCAAAACGCAGAGCCCTCAGAATCCGGAGGGCGTCCTCTGAAAACCGGGTTTCCGGGTTCCCCACTGCCCGAATCAGACGGTCCTTGAGGTCTTTCTCTCCCCCGAAGCAGTCCCGCAATCCAGTCTTGGGATGATACGCCATGGCGTTTACCGTAAAATCCCGGCGTTTTAAATCCTCTTCCAGCTCCCCGATAAAGGCCACCTCTTTCGGGCGGCGGTGGTCGGCATAAGCCCCCTCCTTCCGAAAGGTGGTGATCTCATAAGGGACGTGATCCAGCAGAAGGGTGACCGTCCCGTGGCGGATTCCCGTTTCCAGAACGGAATACCCCTCAAAGCAGGCCTTGACCTGCTCCGGCCTCGCCCCGGTGGCGACGTCCCAGTCCTGGGGGAGCTTCCCCAATAGGATATCCCTGACGCAGCCCCCCACCAGATAGGCCTCATATCCCCCCTGATTCAGTTTGGATAGAATCCATTCCACCTGTCCCGGCACGGCAATCACACCGATCCCCCCTGTCTGCTCCCTGGGGAGCCTTTTCTTACCAGTTTTTCGTCAGCCCGAGCAGTTCCTCCCAGGTGTCCGCCAGAAATTCCGCCCCGGCCTGCACCAAAAGCTCCTTGGGCCGGTATCCCCAGGTCACTCCCACCGTGCGGTAGCCGGCGTTTTGCCCGGTGAGGATATCCACGTCGCTGTCCCCTACATAAAGGCATTCCTCATCCCGGTAGCCCAGGCGTTTCTGAAGCTCCTTGATCTGAGCTGGGTCGGGCTTTTTGGGATATTCCTTCCGGTTTCCCATCACCCCGATAAAGGTTCCTTCGGGGAACAGCTCGCCTACGATTTTTTTCACAAACTCATCCGGCTTGTTGGAAAAAACAGCCAGTCCTGCCCCTTGTTGTTTCAGGTAATCCAAAACCTCCGTCACTCCCGGATACAGCCTGGAGCGAGAGAGGTAATGCACCCCGTAATAGGCGTCAAAGCCCTCTTTCAGCCGCCTGAGCAGCTCCGGATCGGTCTGGGGATAGGCCGCCTTCTCCAGCAGGACGAATACCCCGCTCCCGATAAAGTTTCGGACTTCCTCCTGGGTATGCTGGGGCAGCCCCTCTTTTTTCAAAGCGAAATTCACCGCGTCGGTAAGGTCCGGGAGGGAGTCCAGCAGTGTTCCGTCTAAATCAAATGCCGCAAATCGAATCATGGTTCTTTCTCCTGTGGAAGTAAAATTTCGATACATTCTATACAATCAAAACCGGGGCATAACTGCCGTTATCCCCCGGTTCTTCTTTTGCATTTATCTTTTTCTGTGGGGGTACTGCCCCCACTGCCCCGGCTCAATTTTACGACTCAATTATTGAGCTGCAAAACTATTGAGGAAAAGGGCGCCGCTCAAACGCCTCGGGGGCTTTGGTATGGGTCTTAAAAGTTGGCTCCTAACAGGTATAACGAAAAATATTAGTTTCTACCAAACTACCGCCAGCACGAGCGATAAACTAAATTTTTCCTTCTTCGTGTGGTTAGGAGAACACTTGTTGGACCCGTAGGAAGCCTTTCTGGCGTTTGAAGAATGCCTTTTTGGTTTCTTTTAGGAACTCAACTTCGTTGACTAGCAAAAGAAACTCGGGGTTTGGGGGCCGACGCCCCCATAAGCCAAGTTGCAGAACCGACTTGGTTCTGTACCCTGAATTTACGCGTTAAAATCGAAGGCGTCGTGCACAACGATCAAAGCCTTTTCCGCTTTTTCCTTGTCGATCAGGACAGAGATTTTAATTTCGCTGGTGGAAATCATGCGGATATTGATGCCCGCTTCATAAAGGGCCTCAAACATTTTCGCCGCAACGCCGGAGTTGGACTGCATGCCGGCGCCCACAATGGAAATTTTCGCCACGTTGTCATCATATTCAATGCTGTGGGAATTGATCGCCTCTTTATTTTCGTTTAATACTGTTAAAGCGGTTTCTTTCTGAGAGAGAGGAACGGTAAAGCTGATGTCCTTTGTTCCGTCCCGTCCGATGGACTGGAGAATAATATCTACGTTTACCTTTTCTTTTGCCAGCAGGGAGAATACCTTAAACGCGATCCCCGGTTTATCCGGTACGCCCATTACCGCAATTCTCGCTACGTCGTCGTCGCAAGCAACCCCTTTAATCAACATCTTTTCCATCTTAACGGCCTCCTTCACCTTTGTACCCGGTTTTCTTTCCAGGCTGGACAGTACTTCTAAGTTCACATTATATTTTTTTGCCATTTCCACAGAGCGGTTATGTAATACCTGAGCGCCTAAGGTCGCCAGCTCCAGCATTTCGTCAAAGGAAATTTCATCCAGCTTCACCGCGTTCTTGACGATTCTGGGGTCGGCGGTATAAACGCCGTCTACGTCGGTGTAAATCTGGCACAAATCCGCATGGAGCTCCGCCGCCAGAGCCACCGCGCTGGTGTCGGACCCGCCCCGTCCCAGGGTGGTGATGTCGTCATACCGGTTGAGCCCCTGGAAGCCGGCCACAATCACGATATTCCGCTTATCCAGTTCCACATGCAGCCGTTCGCTTTCGATTCTTCTGATTCTGGCGTTGCCGTAGGTAGAATTGGTCACAAAGCCCGCCTGCCATCCGGTGAGAGAAACCACCGGGAAGCCCAGCTTTTCAATGGCCATTGCCAAGAGAGAAATCGAAATCTGTTCCCCGGTGGAGAGCAGTACGTCCATCTCCCGTTTTGAAGCGTTTGGATTGATCTCATTGGCCTTCGCAATCAGATCGTCTGTAGTGTCCCCCTGTGCGGAAACCACTACTACAACATTGTTTCCCGCGGAATAGGTCTCGGTCACGATTCTCGCGACGTTAAAGATTCTCTCCGCGTCCTTCACAGAAGTTCCGCCAAATTTCTGTACGATTAACCCCATTCGTATAACCTCCAATTTATCTCAATCATAAAGTTCCCTTTAGAAACCTGATTAAAGGATGACCTTTGTTCCGATGTTGTCGATTGACAGCTGGTACATGCTCCACTCAAACAGCCCCAGCTGATCCAGATACTGCCGGATCTGAGGCACAAACTCCTTGTTTTCCGCGCTGACGATAGACATGATCGTCGGCCCGGCGCCGCTGATATAGGTGCCGTAAGCGCCTAAGTCATAGCTCTTTCGGAAGATGTCTTCCCCGTGCTTAATCAGATGCATCCGGTAGGGCTGATGAAGCCGGTCGTTCACCGCCACCCTGATATTTTCGTACTTTCCCTGCAACAGGGAGGCCGAAAACAGCGCCGCCCGGGAAAGGTTGTATCTCGCGTCCAGATGGGAGACCTCTTTCGGAAGGCAGTTTCTCGCCATCGTGGTGCTTAGCTCAAAGTCCGGCACAATAGCGATAAAATTTAAGTGCCGGTAGATCTCCTGCTTCACCCAGAACACGTGGTCCGAGTCATAAGCGGAGGTGACGATCCCTCCCAGCAGGGCCGGCGTGGTGTTGTCCGGATGCCCTTCGATCTGGGCGGCGATGTCCACCAGCTCGTCTGTGTTAAAGGGAGAGCCTAAAAGGATATTGGCCCCATAGAGCCCGGCGATGATACAAGCCGAGCTGCTGCCCAGTCCCCTGGTCATGGGGATGTTGTTTTCCTGCAGGATCGTGAGCCCCTTCAGCTGCTTTCCGCACCGGTCAAACAGCTCCTTCGCGGACAGGTAGATCAGGTTGCTTTCATCCTCCGGAACCTGGGTGCCGTCCAGAGAACGGATGTCCAGCCGGTCGTTTTCCCCGATGGTCACATAATTATACAGGTTGACTGCCAATCCCAATGAATCGAATCCTGCTCCCAGATTGGCGCTGGTCGCGGGAATTTGTATTTTTATCATACCGCTCATCCTCGACTTAGTAATTTAAGATCCTGATTTTTCCCAGCACGGAAACCCCCTGGCTTTCCAGCTGTTTTTCCTTCTCCAGCAGGTCTCTGGATTTGATGCGGTCGATCACGAAAGCGAATTCCCCTTTGGGCTGGTGAGGACGGGACAGGAAGGTCACGCCGCCGAACATCTCCTCAAGCAATTTGCCGGAAGCTCCTTCCGGCAGTTGTACCCGGACGTAATATTTTTCTTCGATATCTAAGTAGTTTACCACATGGTTCCTGCCATCGTCAATCCAGTAGAGGGCGCTGTTGTTTTTCTCTTCTTTCGCCGCGTCAATGATATCTGCCACCACAGCGCTGGCGGTGGGGAGCTTTCCGGCTCCTTTCCCGTAAAAGACCACGTCCCCTGTGGCGTTGCCCCGCACCAGAATGCCGTTGAATACGTCGTTGATGTTGGCAAGCTGGCTGGATTTATCCAAAAACGCCGGGCTGACGGTACAGGTGAGGCTGCCGTTTTCATCCAGTTTTTTCGCCCGTCCGATCAGTTTGATCACACTGCCGTAGTTGTCGGCGTATTCCACATCCTCCAAGGTGATGCCGGTGATCCCTTCGGTATAGACATATTCCGGATACACGTGCTTGCCAAAGGCCAGAGCGGCCAGAATGCAGATCTTCCGGCAGGCGTCGTGGCCGTCTACGTCGGCGGAGGGGTTCCGCTCCGCGTAGCCCAGCTGCTGGGCCAGTTTCAGCGCGTGGTCAAAGGGCATCTGTTCCCGGATCATTTTGGTCAGGATAAAATTGGTGGTGCCGTTTAAGATCCCCGCGATCTCCTGGATCTGGTTGGCCGCCAGACAGGAATGCAAGGGGCGGATGATGGGGATGCCCCCGCCGACGCTGGCTTCAAAATGGAAGTTCACGTCGTGCTCCCGGGCGATTTTCAACAGCTCCGCTCCCTTGGCGGCCACCAGCTCTTTGTTGGAGGTGACAACGCTCTTTCCCCTCTCCAGGGCGGCCTTGACAAAATCAAAGGACGGGGTGATGCCGCCCATCACCTCCGCGACCACCGAGATTTCCTCGTCGTTGAGGATATCCTCATAATTTTTGGTAAATTTTTCCGCATAAGGAACATCAAAATCACGCAGGTCTAAAATGCGCTTTACTTCAATTCCCTCACCAATATTTTTGCTGATATAATCCTGATTGGTGTCGATTACCTCGACTACTCCGGAACCTACTACGCCGTGTCCCAAAACCGCTACTTTGATCATGATACTCCTCTTTCCCCGATTAGATTCTTTTTACTTCCACAATTCCCTGAATCGCGCTAAAGTCCTTACTTAACTGCTGCATGCTCAGTTCTTTTTCCTTCAGACGGAGGGTGATGGTCACATCCGCTACCCCGTCCACAGGGATATTCTGATTCACCGTCAGCACATTTGCTTCATGGCGGTATAACAGCGACAGTACCGAGGACAATACCCCCGGCTCGTCGCTGAGCCTGAAATAAAGGGTAATGGTCCGCTGGGTATGCTTTTCCTCATACCAGAACACACTGTCCTTATATTTATAAAACGCACTTCTGGAAATATCAACTGTCTTGCAAGCCTCGGATGAATTTTTGACAAGCCCTTTGGAAATCAGCTTTTTCGCTTCCAGCACCTTTAAGAATACCGCCGGCAGCACCGCCGATTCCACTAAAATGAGCTGAGATTTCTCTTCCGTAACGTCCACCACCTAAATACATTTGTTTATCAGACAAGTACAACTATATCATGTTTCCAAAAGAAAGAATAATTCAAAATCCGGTAAAATAGGGTGATATTTCCTGATATTTCTAATTTTTATGGATTTAACGGTTTATTTTCACTTACAATCTCTCTTTTTCTCTGTTGTTTGGAAATAGAATGGTGATTTATTAAACATTTGTGGAGTAATTTTATCTATCCTGCACAAGTGCCAAAAGAGTTTTTCCCTTTTGCACAAAAACTTTTCTGATTACGTCTTTTTTTGCCGCAAATAGACTTAAAAAGCAAGGGAAGTTGGGCTATCGGCGGGGTCTTCGGTTCCTTTGTATCGAACAAGGCTTGTTTTATCTTCTGTTTGTGGTGGGGACTACTGTATTTTTTCGTATAGAACAAAGCCTTTTCTTCTCATTCGCCTGTCGGGGTTCCGCCCCCGACCCGACGGGTTCCTTTGGTTCACCCCAAAGGAACCAAAACGTGCCCCTCGCCGGGGCGGCTTTTTCGCCCCGGTGTGATTGTTTTGGAACCAAGAGGAAGTGATACCACGCCCAGAGCCTTACAAAAGCTAGCAGAAAAACGAAAGCTGGTGTTTCTCTTGATAGCAGGTACGGGTCTGGATATTGTGGTGTCAGCCCGGAAAAAGTTTCCGATCCAAAACCACCGGGGCTTCTCAAACTCTATCATACTGGCTTCTAAGAAAGCCGGGGAAAAATGTCAGTTTCTGCTGGGGCTGGCGGTTGTTTTAGCAGAAACCGGTATTTTCTACGGTGCTTGGATAGGAGCCAACTTTAAAGACCCGCACCAAAGCCGTCGCGGCGCTTGAGCGACGCCCTTTATCCAATCTGTTGGGCAACTCAACAAAGTTGAGTCGCAAAGATTGGCCGGGGTGTGGGGGCGGAACCCTGACAGGCGAATGAGAAAGATAAGCCTTGTTCTGTTCGAAAAAATACGAGAACCGGCACCCCCACAAACGAAATATAGAACAGACTTGGTTCTGTGCAGGGAAAACGGAAAAACGCCGGAGGGATGTTACTGCTCCCCTCTCCACCGGCGTTTACTCTATTTTATGAAGTTTTGTTCTTTTGGTTCCCGCCAAAAAACGTCCTGGTTTCCTCAGACACAACCCCCGAAAGCCCCAGCAGAGCAATGAGATTCGGCACCGCCATCAGCCCGTTTAAGGTATCGCTGATGTTCCATACGGTCTGAAGCTGCATCACCGAGGAAAATACGATGACCAGAATATAGGCGCAGCGGTAACATAGCTGGATGTTACGGGATTTGGCGAGGTATTCCACGCTTTTCTCCCCGTAGTAAAACCATCCCACCAGGGTGGCAAAGGCAAACAGCGCGATGGAAACCGAAAGGAAAAAGTCGGAAAAACCGCCGAAGCTCTGGGAAAAGGCGGAGGCGGTGAGATCGGCCCCGTCCAGGCCGCTGCCAAAGGCCCCGGAGGTGAGGATCACCAAAGCGGTAATGGTACACATCACGATAGTATCAAAAAACACCTCAAAAATCCCCCACATCCCTTGCTTGGCGGGAGAATCGGTATCCGCGGCGGCATGGGCGATGGGGGCGGAGCCCAGCCCGGCTTCGTTGGAAAAAATCCCTCTGGAAAACCCAAAGCGCACCGCTTCCATCGACAGATACCCTAAAATCCCCCCTCCGGCAGAGGAAAGGGAAAAGGCTTCCTCAAAAATCATCGCAAAAGCCCCGGGGATCGCCTTCCAATGCAGGGCGATCGCCAACAATGCTCCGGCAATATATCCCACAGCCAGAATCGGTATCAGGGCGGAGGTAATGGCAGAGATCCGCTTCATCCCTCCCAGAATCACAAATCCCGCCAGCACCGCCGCGACAATGCCGGTAATCAGCGGCGCCACGCCAAAGGTGGAGTGAACCGACTGGGCGATGGCGTTGACCTGGGTGGCGTTCCCGATTCCAAAGGCCGCCAGCGCGCAGAACACGGCGAATAACACCGCCAGCCATTTCTGCCCCAGCCCCTTTTCGATGTAGTACATCGGGCCGCCTACAGTCTCCCCGTTTTGCTTCTTCTCCCGAAAATGCACCGCCAGCACAATCTCCGCGTATTTAGTCGCCATGCCGAAAAAGGCGCTGACCCACATCCAGAATACCGCCCCCGGCCCCCCGGCGGTGAGGGCGGTGGCGATCCCCACGATATTCCCGGTACCCAGCGTTCCCGCCAGCGCCGTGGAGGTGGCCTCAAAGGGGGAAATCTTCGAGGAGTTCTGTTTCCCCTTTTTCCCCAACAGCTCCCCAAAGGTCGCGCGGAATACCTCCCGACCCTTTCTCAGGGGCAGGAACCCGGTGCGAAAGAGGTAAAACACCCCGATCGCCGTCATGAAAATCAGCATAAACGGGCCCCAGACGATCCCCTGAAGCCGATGGTTGAATTCCTCAAACAGTGCCATTTTGACTCCTCCCGCCTTTTTTTGATTGCGCCGGCTGCGCCTTTCCAAAGCCTGTCTGATGGGAGAAAAAGAAAAAAGTAAAACCGAAACTCCATTCGGTTTTACTTTTTACATCCTTACTTCCCAATAGCAACAGATTGCGCAAGCTTTCTGCTGCTATTATTAGAAACTCCCAATAACAGCGGCTTGCGAGGCTTGCCGATTAACCGAAGTCCTCTCCCAGCCGGAACGTTTTCGGTTTTGCCCAAGGGGCAAAATGCCGGCCGTGATACTGTGCCGGCAAGAAAACTTCCTGGTAACAGCGGCTTGTGACGCTTGCTGCCCTTATTTTTCGCAGAAAATCGGGACGTTTTGCGGTTCGGCCCAAGCCGAATAGAGGTTCTTCGAACCTCTAAGCGAAACTCCCAATAACAGCGGCTTGCGAAGCTTGCCGTTGTTATATGGTATGCAGAAACAATCTCCTCTAGCACTCTGTTAGGATTCCCGGTCCACCTGGTGGAATTTC
Source organism: uncultured Clostridia bacterium (assembly GCA_944382885.1). Taxonomy (GTDB): domain Bacteria; phylum Bacillota; class Clostridia; order Oscillospirales; family Ruminococcaceae; genus Massiliimalia. The sequence continues at coordinate 14,396 of CALWNT010000195.1, forward strand.
TTGAGATTGCCGATCTTCTGGCTGCGCTTATCTAGAAGGGCCATCACGTCCTCCAAGGCCACGCCCCGCTCCACCATCAGCACCATCATGTGATAGATCAGATCCCCGATCTCCCCGATGAGATCCTCCATGCTGTCATTTTTCGAGGCAATGATCATTTCCGAACATTCTTCCCCGCATTTTTTTAAGATCTTATCCAGCCCCTGATCGAAGAGATAACAGGTATAAGACCCTTCCTCAAAGTTTTCTTTTCTGCTCTTTACGACTTCATAAAGCTCTTTTAAGGTATCGTTGGACATATATACTCCCCTTTTTAACAGAAATTTACCGTCTGCCTCCGCCGGTTTACCGCCAAAGACAGGAGAAAGCCGGTTTTCCCCTAGGCTTCCTCTGATTCCCAGATTTTTTTGAAAAAGCAGCTGTGGCTTCCGGTATGGCAGGCCGGCCCGGTCTGATGCACCCGAATCAGAAGGGTGTCGTCGTCACAGTCGGAGGTGATGTCCACCACCTTCTGAAGATGGCCGCTGGTCGCCCCCTTGTTCCACAGCTCCTGCCTGGAACGGCTGTAAAACCAGGTATATCCGGTTTCAAAGGTTTTTCGCAGGCTTTCCCGGTTCATATAGGCCAGCATCAGCACCTCGCCGGTCTCATATTCGGTGATAATGGCGGGGATCAGCTCCCCTTTTTGAAAATAAAGCTCCAGATTTTGTTCCATGTTGGTTCTCCTGACTCAAAAATCTTATCCGTTCAATCAGCCGCTGGTCCGCACCGGAATCCCCTGGCTTTTCAGATATTCCTTCACCTGTCCCACCGTCAGCTCTCTGTAATGGAACAGGGAGGCCGCCAGGGCGGCGTCCGCCCCGGTGTTTAAAAAGACGTCTCCAAAATGCTCCAGCTTTCCGCAGCCGCCGCTGGCAATCACCGGAATGGAGACCGCCCCGCAAATCAGATTTAACAGCTCGTGGTCAAAGCCGTTTTTGGTGCCGTCGGCGTCCATCGAGGTCAAAAGGATCTCCCCGGCTCCCAGTTCGGCCGCTTTCTTCGCCCACTCCACAGCGTCAAGGCCGGTGTCGATCCGCCCGCCGTGGACGACTACGTGAAAGCCGTTGTCAAAGCGCTTGGCGTCGATGGCCACCACCACGCACTGGCTCCCGAACTGATCGGCCGCTTCCCGTATCAGCTCCGGATTTTTCACCGCGGCGGAGTTCACCGAAACCTTGTCCGCCCCGGCCAGCAGGGTATTCCTGAAATCCTCAATAGAGTTGATGCCGCCCCCTACCGTCAGGGGGATAAAGACCTCCTTCGCCGTGCGGCGCACCACGTCCAGCATCGTGCCCCGTCCCTCGTGGGTGGCGGTGATATCCAGAAACACCACCTCGTCGGCGCCCTGCTGATTGTACTCCTTGGCGCACTCCACCGGGTCGCCCACTTCCTTGATTCCCACAAAGTTGACGCCCTTTACCACCTTTCCCTCTCTTACGTCCAGACAGGGAATGATTCGTTTAGCCAGCATCGCGTTACTCCCCTTTCCCTGCTAAGACCGCTTCTTTTAAGGACAGCGTCCCCTGATAGAGGGACTTGCCGCAGATCACGCCGTACATGGAAAGCCCCTTAAGAGCCTTGATGTCCCCCAGATTGCTGATTCCCCCGCTGGCGATGATGTTGCAGGAAACCGCCCGGTTGATGGCGTCAAGCTGCGCAAGGTTCGGCCCGGAAAGGGTGCCGTCCTTGGAAATATCGGTGTAAATGATGTATTTTACCCCCGCTTTTTCCATTTCCCTTGCCAGCGTCAGGTAATCCACGTCGCTGGTATCCAGCCATCCTTCCGTGGCCACCATGCCGTTTTTGGCGTCGATCCCCACGGCGATCCTGTCGCCGTACTCCCTGACCGCTTCTTTCACAAAATCAGGGTTCTTCACCGCCACAGAGCCTAAAATCACCCGGGAGATTCCCCGGCTGAGATAATACTCCACCGCATTTAGGGTGCGGATGCCGCCGCCTAATTCGATTTTCAGCTTCGTCTCCTTAGCGAGGGCGCAGAAGAGATCCCGGTTGACCATTTTCGCGTCCTTGGCGCCGTCCAGATCTACCATATGGAGGTACTCCGCCCCCGCTTCTTCAAAGCTTCTCGCGGTATCAAAGGGACTTTCCGCCACCTGCTCCGCCGTGGCGAAATCCCCCTGAAACAGCCGCACGCATCTGCCGTCTTTAATATCGATCGCAGGCAATATAATCATCTTGTCAGCCCTCCAAAATTTCTGAGGATTTGAAGCCCCACTTCCCCGCTTTTCTCCGGATGGAACTGGGCGCCGAACACATTCCCTCTGGACACAAAGGCGGGAACCGGCACCCCGTATTCACAGTAGGCCGTCAGCTCCTCCTCTTTCGGATAGGCCATGTAGGAATGGACAAAGTAGACGCTGTCCCCGTCCTGAATCCCCTGCATCAGCGGGTTGTCCTTCTGCTTCACTACCAGCTGGTTCCAGCCCATATGGGGGATTTTAAGCCCGGTGTCCGGAATGCGGTCCACCTTGCCGGAAATCAGTCCCAGCCCCTGAGTAGGGGTAAACTCATACCCCTCCTCCAGCAGCATCTGCATTCCGAGGCAGATGCCCAGCAAAGGCTTTTTCCCGGCCTGCTGCCGCAGGAAGGAAACCAGCCCCGTTTCCTTCAGCTTTTCCATGGCGTAGGGAAACGCCCCTACCCCCGGCAGGATCAATCCGTCGGCCTGTTCCAGCTGATTCTTGTCTTTGGTAATGACGCAGGGTTCCCCTAAATAGGACAGCGCGTTCTGCACGCTGAACAGGTTCCCCGCGCCGTAATCGATAATCGCAATCAAATGATTCCCTCCTGTTTGAGCAGATTCCCCTTTTTTCTTACAGCACGCCCTTGGTGGACAGCGTCCCCTCTTTAGGGGCGACAGCCTGAGAAAAGGCGTGGGCAAAGGCTTTAAACAGCGCCTCCGCGATATGATGGTCGTTTTTCCCGTATTCCGCCTTTAAATGGAGGGTGATCCCCGCCCCGTAGGATACGGCCCGGAAAAATTCCTCCACCATCTGGGTATCCATCTCCCCGATCCGTTCATTGGTAAATTCGCAGGAAAACACCAAAAAGGCCCTCCCGCTGATATCCAAGGCGCAAAAGCCCAGCGCCTCGTCCATCGGGATGAAAAAGCTTCCGTACCGGGCGATGCCGGACTTGTCCCCCAGGGCCTTTCCAATGGCCTGCCCCAGCACGATGCCGGTGTCCTCAATGGTGTGGTGGCAGTCCACCTCCAGATCCCCCTGCACCGAAACCAAAAGATCTACCCCGGCATGGACCGCGAAGGCGGTGAGCATATGATCGAAAAAGCCGATTCCGGTGTGGATGTCGTGCTTCCCGCTGCCGTCGAGATTTAAGGTCATGGAGATCTGGGTCTCCTTGGTCTCCCTTGTGACAGACGCCTGTCTCACTTTTGCTCGCCTCCTTTTTGAGATAACTGTGATAAAATCTTGGAAAGCGCCTGATACAGACGCTGGTTTTCCTCTTTGCTTCCAGTAGAAATGCGAAGATAATCCCCCATATACCGGATGGCGATAGACTCCGTAAGGAGGCTTTCAAAAATCTCTTTCCCGTGTTTCGCCCGCAAAAAGACAAAATTGGTGTCCGACGGATAGACCATCGGGATTTCTTCCGGGAACTCCCGCGCAAGACTTCTGATTTTTTCTTCCAAATCCCATTTGCTTTGAATCAGCTCTTTCGCCGCGGAACGGACTCCCTCCCGGTCGGAAAGCACTGCCTCTCCGTAAAGCTGGGTCATCAGATTGACATTGTAAGGGGATTTCACCGCCCGAACGAGCTTTGTGATCTTCTCATTGGCGATCAAAAAGCCCAGACGGATACCCGCCAGCCCGATGGCCTTGGAGCAGGTTTTTAAAATGATAAGGTTCTCATACCGCTCCACCTCGGAAAGAAGGGACTGATCCCAAAAATCCATATACGCTTCATCGAGGATCACCAGAGCGTCGGTCTGGGATACCAGGCGGCGCACTTCCTCCGCCTTCAGGCCGATGGAGGTGGGGTTGCAGGGATTGGAAAAGATCAGCGCGGTGATCTTCTCCCTTTGGATAAATTCCAGGGCGGCGTCCACGTCGATGGTGAGGTCTTCCCGTTTGGGAATCACCTTGCAGGCCACGCCGTAGGTCTCGCAGTATACCCGGTACATGGAAAAGTCCTGAGAAAAGACCGCCACCGTGTCCCGGTCTGTAAAAAAGGTGCCGCAGAGCAGGGCGATCAGCTCGTCCGAACCGTTGCCGGCGGTTACAAATTTGGGGTCGATCCCGTAAAGATCGCCGAAGGCCCTGCAGAGCTTTACGGCGTAAGGGTCGGGATAACGGTTGTAGGAAAGGGTGCGAAGCCCCTCAACGATCCGGGAAAGCTGATCCTCGGAAAGACTCCGGTAGGATTCGTTGGCGTCCAGCCTCAGTTCATATTCGCCGGTAATGGGCTCATAAGGGGTCATCTGCTCAATCCGCTGGGGAATGGTATAGTTCATCGGTGTTCCCCCTTACTCTTTTTCTTCGTCCTGGTACCGCACCAAAATCGAATTGGCGTGGGCGGTGAGTCCTTCTTTATTGGCCAGAAGGACGATGTCGTCATGGGCCTCACGCAAGGCGTCCTCGGTGTAGTAGATGTAGCTGGATTTTTTCACAAAGGCGTCTACCGACAAGGGCGAGAAGAATCTCGCCGTCCCGCTGGTGGGCAGGACGTGGTTCGGCCCGGCGTAATAGTCTCCCAAAGGCTCCGGCGCGTAGTTCCCCAAAAAGACGGAACCGGCGTTGTCCAGTTTGCCGATATATTCCATCGGGTTTGCCATCATCACTTCCAGATGTTCGGGAGCAAACTCGTTGGCAAGCGTTACCGCGTAGTCGATGTCGTCGCAGACAAAAATCGCGCCGAATTCCCGCAGGGAGTCGGCAATAATCTCCTTTCTGGAAAGGGAGGCCGACTGTCTTGTGAGCTCTTCTTTGGTCTCTTCCGCCAGCTTCTGGGAGGTGGTAATCAAAATGGCGGAGGCGAGCCGGTCATGCTCCGCCTGGGACATCAGGTCTGCCGCCACGAATTTCGCCGGAGCGGTCTCGTCCGCCAGCACCAGGATTTCGCTGGGCCCCGCGATCATGTCGATGTCCACCACCCCGTACAGCAGCTTTTTGGCGGTCGCCACATAGATATTTCCCGGACCTACGATTTTATCCACCTTCGGCACGGTTGCGGTGCCATAGGCCAGCGCCGCCACCGCCTGGGCCCCGCCCAGCAGGAATACCCGGTCAACGCCGCAGATGGCCGCCGCCACCAGAATATCCGGGTTGGCCGTACCGTCTGACAGCGGAGGCGTCACCATCACGATTTCCTCCACCCCGGCGATCTTGGCAGGGATGGCGTTCATCAAAACGGAGGAGGGATAAGCCGCCGTGCCGCCCGGCACGTAGATGCCTACCCGCTTTAAGCCCCGGATGCGCTGTCCCATAATCACGCCGTTGGATTTCGGGTTGATAAAGCTCTGCTGTTTCTGGCGGTTGTGGAAATCGCTGATATTTTCCACCGCGTTGAGCAGGGCGTTGACATAATCCTGATCCGCATTGGAAAGGGCGTCGTTGATCTCTTCCCTGGGCACCTCGATATAGTTGGGAAGCTTGCCGTCAAACTTCTGGGTATATTCCAAAAGGGCCTCGTCCCCCCGGTCTCTCACATTGTCGATGATCTCGGTCACCGATTCGGTCACTGTTTTATTGACCGCGGTGCTTCGGGACTTTAAGAGGTTCATATACTTTACTTCCGCTTTGCCGTCTGTTTTGATAATTTCAATCATCTTTCTTCCCCTTCTCTATGCCTTGGCGCAGACCGACTCGATCTGCCCGATAATCTTTTCAATCTCATTCTGATACATCTTTAAGCTCACGGTATTGACAATCAGCCTGGCGGATACCTGGGCCACGTCCTCATAGACTTCCAGCCCGTTTTCCCTGAGGGTGGTTCCGGTCTCCACAATATCCACAATCCCGTCCGCCAGATTCAAAAGAGGCGCCAGCTCTACCGAGCCTTCGATCTTTACAATCCGGACGTCCATCCCCTTTTCCTCAAAAAAGCGGCGGGTGACGTTGGGGTATTTGGTGGCGATGGTCTTTTCCGCGTAGCCGGTATAAAAGTCCTCTCCCTGTTTCCCCGCCAAGGCGAATTTGCATTTTCCGAATCCCAGGTCGGTCACCTCAAAAAAGCTCCCGCCGTATTCTAAAATGGTATCCTTCCCCACAACGCCCATGTCGCAGACTCCGTGCTCGATGTAGGTGATGACGTCGGCGGCCTTTGCCAGCACCACCTCAATATTGGCGTCGGGGATGGTCAAAATCAGCTTTCTTCCTTTATTATGGAGCTGCGTACAATCAAACCCCAGTTTCTCAAACAAGGCCACCGTATCCTTTTCCAGCCTTCCCTTGGTCAACGCGATTCTGATTGGTTTCATCGTTCCACCCTCCTTATAACTCAATGGTCTTGACTTCGTCGGTCACCACGTCAAGCCGTCTGATCTTTCTCGCCTTGGCGTCCTCCAGCGCGTCTTCCAGGCTGTCGCAAAGGCTGTATTCCGCCATGATTTTCAGCTCCGCCAGTTTATCGATATATTCCAGCGCCTTGACTTCATAAGCCCAGTCGGAATAGACCAGCACCGCCGCCTGGGGGAGCTTCGGCGTTTCCGATTTAAGCAGCGCCTTTGCCGCGGCGTCGATATTCACCGCGAAGCCGATGGCCCCGGCGTCCTCCCCGAATTCTTTCAAAAGGCCGTCATACCGCCCGCCGGAAAGCACCTCTTCCCCAAAGCCTTCCACATAGCCTTTAAAGACGATGCCGGTATAATACTCGGTGCGGTTGACGATTCCCAGATCCACCGTGATCTTATCCGACAGCCCCAGCTGGGACAGCGCCCCATAAAGCTGTTCCAGATAGTCGAGAATGCCGATCACATCGGTATTCTGAATCAGCTTTTTGGCTTTCTGGAATACCTCCCGCCCGCCGAAGAGACGGGGCAGCATTTTGATCACCGCGGCCGCTTCTTTATTTTCCATTTCATCCAGCAGATCGTTCAGCGCCGGATAGTTTTTATTCTCAATCAACTGCCGGACGGCCTCGCTGGCCTCTTTGGAAATCTTCAGCGCCCCCACTAAGGCGTTGAAGATGCCGATATGTCCCAGCTCGATCCGGAAATTCTCGATTTCCAGCGCCTGCAGCGCCTTTGCCGCCGTAACCAGCACCTCAATATCCGACTTTTTGCTCACCGCGCCGATCAGCTCGATTCCGCTTTGGAGCATCTCATCGCTCCGTCCCCGCAAAGAAGGATTCACCGAATAAACCGGCTGATTGTAGTAAAGCCGCAGGGGCAGCTTTTCGTTCTTGAGCCGGGTGGCGCAAAGCCTGGCGATGGGAGTGGTGGAATCCGGACGGAGCACCATCAGCCTGCCCTTGGGATCGGTGAGCTTATACATCTGCTCGATGGGCATTCCGTTTTCCGCGGTGGTGAACACATCCAGAAACTCCAAAGCCGGTGTGATAACCTCGTGGTATCCTCGAAACGCAAAGGCGTCCCTGAGCTTGTTTTCGATCCGTTTTCTCAGAACAGCCTCTTCGAATAAATAATCTTTTGTCCCCTCCGGGGTAATCAACCGGTTTTGTGTCATCTTGACGGCTCCTCTCTCGCTTTATCGTAGTAATAATTTACCATATTAAAGTACCTGTTGTCAACTCCCATTTGAAGTTTTAGGCTTTTTCCCAAAAATTTTTCACAATCGCCGGCTTTCTTTTTGGAATCGGGACAAATTCCCGGTTTTTCTCCGCAAACCGCCGGCGGGCTCCGGCGAAGGGCGGACAGCACCCCTTTCTGTTTGGGCCTGTCAACGCTGTATTCTTATATTCTACCATATCTATAAAGATATTGGCGCAGCCGTCCACCCTTTACACTCGGCAAGAAAGCTCCCTGCTAACAACAGATAGCGCAAAATAGCAACAGATTGCGCAAGCTTTCTGCTGCTATTTTACCATATTGATCCCCTTTTTCTCAATAGAAAGTGTGAATTTCCCCTGTTCTTCCCCGAAACCCTATTGCATCACAAAAAATCGGAGCAGGCTTCTCCCACCTGCTCCGATTTTCTGTTTTCTCCTATATCCAGCCGTCCCCGCTAGGCCAGCAGTAAAATCCATTCATACAGCCATTTCCACAAGTTGGGGAACTCGGTTTGCAAGGCCAGCGCCAAAGCGTCCCGATCCAGAGGATGCGCGCTGTCGAACAGAAAGGTCACGGCTCCCTTGGCGCTTTCCCCAATGGCCAGATGCCCGCTGGCATAGCCGCCGACTGCGATATCCCTGGCGATGGCGGCCCCGCCGAAGGAATAGATCCCGATCGCCGCGCCTCCCAGAGAAATCACGCCTACCGACAGCCCTCCCAGGGCCACCCCTCCGATGGCGATTCCCCCCAGTGCCAAGCCGCCTAAGGCAATATTTCCAATGGCCAAAAGCAGTCCTATGCTCAGCAGTCCGACGGAAAAAAGCCCGATGGAAATCAGCCCCAGGGAGATCACTCCCACCGCAATGTTCCCAATGGCGAGGATTCCCTTGGCTTTGTATACGCCCCGCCCCAGATTGATATGAATCAGCGGAAGTCCCCCGACGGACGCCCTGCTTTTATATTCATAATGATAGCCTCTATGCCTTGGGGCGGGGCTTTCCTGTTGTTCTTCCCCGTCGCTTTCTTCGTCCAAAAGGGCGTCGATACTGACCCCAAAGATTCTGCTCAGTTCCTTTAACTTATACATCTCCGGGGTAGTCTGTCCGGTTTCCCATTTGGAAACGGTCTGGCGGGTAACCGAAAGCCGTTCTCCCAGCTCTTCCTGAGACCAGCCCTTCTGCTTCCGCAAAGAGATCAATTTTTCCTGAAATGTCATAGCTTCCTCTTCTTTCCTGTATATTTGCCTGCTTATGGTACCATGTTTTGTCCCGTTTTGCTACCAATTTCTGCTGGAAAGTTGTCAACCAAAGCGAACATCACAGGATTTTCGGGGAAAACAGGCTCTGTTTTCCCCTTTATAGCGTTTTTTCTCAAAAGCCTCCCCGAAAGGATTGTACCCCCGGCTTCCATATGCTATAATCAGAATCATTCCCAACGCCTTGTCAAAATCAGCTTCTATAAGGAGCAGCTGAACTCAAACTCATGCTGAATGGGAATCCCGTCAATCCCGAATTTGGGAATCGTCGGCTTCAGCTTTCTCGATTCGTCCAGCGCGTTGAGAAACACCCCTTTTAATTCCAACCCGAACTTTTGATAGTACCGGATGGCGTGGGTGTTGTCGTTGGTGGTAATCAGCCAAACCCGGGTGCAGTGATGCGCTTTCGCGACGTCGATCACCGTCCTGATTAAGGCGGAACCGATGCCGTGGTTCTCCAAAATGCTGTGGAGCACCAAAATTTCACACTGGCCGCCCTCTATGGCGTAGAGGACGTACCCGGTCAGTTTCCCGTCGTCCACCGAAATAAATCCGTCGGCGTTTGAGACGTCGTGGCAAACCCCTTTGGTCACGATCATCGGCCCCGCCCATTCCTCTGCGATCAGCTGATTCACCTGCGGCCTGAATTCCTTGTTGATTGGGAGAATCATAAGGCTCCCTCCTGTCCTCACCCATTCCATACTTCCCGTCGTTTTCTGCAACTAAGCTCTGCCGGCCGGTTTCGGTCTCAGGGCTTTCCATTTACCATTATCATATCTGTTTTAGGGTGATTTGGCAAGTATCCTCTGTCACCCTGATGTTCGAAATGCTGGTTAGCATCGCTGGTTAGCATTGCTGATTCGCATTTAGAAAGGAGAAATCATGCAGCTGCAAAAAGTATACGCCATGCCCTTTTCCAAAGTATATCCCCTGTATCTCGCCAAAGCGGAGAAAAAAGGAAGAAGCAAGGAAGAGGTAGACCAGATTATTTTCTGGCTCACCGGCTATGAGGAAGCCTCTCTGAAACAGAAGATTCAGGAGGAAGCCGATTTGGAGATCTTTTTCCGGGACGCTCCCCGGTTTCATCCCAACGCCGCTCTAATCAAGGGCAGTATCTGCGGCTGCCGGGTGGAAGAAATCCAGGAGGAAACCATGTGGAAAATCCGCTGTCTGGATAAACTGATCGACGAGCTGGCAAAAGGCCGGCCGATGGAAAAGATCCTGCGGACTTAACAGACGAACCGTTCCAAAAGAAGATGCTAAAAAAGAAGCATTCCCCGGAACCGGCTGGGATTCCGGAAGATACGGGTTTTTTGAAAAAAACGCAAAAATGCGGCGGACCGATATCCGCCGCATTCTATTTTTCCCATTCGCCTGTGTGGGTATAAAACCGCTCCCGCAATGGAGATTAGTGGCAGCCGCCGCAGGTCGCGCAGCTTCCGCCGCAGGAATGAGGATTACAGGTGTCCGGATCTTCCCCGTTGACGCACATCATCAGGATGGTGGTCACTTCGTTCATCATGGCGTCCATGGCCTGTTTCGCCACGTTAAAAGCCGCCATATGCTCATTGGACATCACTTCGCCGTAGATTTTTTTCAGCTCCGCATCCAGCGCCGCCAGTTTTTCCTCATCTTTCTTTTCCGCGGACATCGCGGTATTGATTTCAATTCTCTTCAAATTGAATTTGCCGATTAAATCCTGAAGTTCCGCATCATTGTCGTTCGCTTCCTTGGCAGCGTTAAGATTTTTGTATTCTTCGCTCGCCTGGATCTCTTTTCCCATCTGTCTTGCCAAATCAGTTAAAGCCATAGTAAGAATCTCCTTTATTTTTTACATTTATTTTGAAACGGTGAGACAACCTTATTCTACCGGTTTCGCCTCGCCGAGCAAAGCCCAGTTAAGTGCCTTGGTAATGGTCACGTCTACAAATTTCCCGATGTCCTCCCGATTGCCCGGGAAATCCACAATCACATAATTTTCCGTCCGCCCGGTAAGGTAGCCGTCGCCGGATTTTCCCACGCCGTCCACCAGCACCCGCAGGGTCTGCCCTACGTATTTGTCGTACTTTTGCTGGCCGATCTCCTTCTGGACGTCCAAAAGCTGCTGAAAGCGCCGGCCCTTCTCCTCGTCGGTGGTGGGATCTTCCATCTGGGCGGCTTTCGTTCCCACCCGCTTGGAATAGATAAAGGTAAACAGGCTGTCGTATTCCACTTCACGAATCAGGCTCAGGGTATCCTGAAAATCCTCCTCGGTCTCGGTGGGAAATCCTACGATAATATCGCTGGTGAAGGAAATATCCGGGATTTTCTTTCTGGCATACTCCACCAGGGCGAGATAATCCTCCCGGTGATAATGCCGGTTCATCAGATCCAAAATCCTGTCGCTGCCGGACTGTACCGGAAGATGGAAGTGATTGCAGACCTTTTCGCATTCCGCAATGGTGTCGATCAATTCCCTGGACGCGTCCTTGGGATGGGAGGTCATAAACCGGATTCGGAAATCCCCCGGAAGCGCGTTGACCCTTCTCAAAAGCTCTGAAAAATTGATCTCTTCGTCTAACCCCTTGCCGTAGGAATTCACATTCTGCCCTAGGAGGGTAAATTCCTTGTATCCCTGTTTTATAAGTCCCTCAATCTCGCTGAGAATCGCCTCAGGCTCCCGGCTGCGCTCCCTTCCCCGGACATAGGGGACGATACAGTAGGTGCAGAAATTATTGCAGCCGTACATAATGGGGACCCACGCCTTAATGGAACCGTCCCGCCGCACCGGCAGATCCTCCGCGATCACGCCGTCGCTTTCGGGGGTGCAGAATACCCGTTTTCCGTCCGTCAGGGCGTGATAGAGATTTTCCGGCAGTTTATGCACCACATGGGTGCCGAAAATCAAATCCACATAGGGATAGCTCTTCTTCAGCTTTTCCACAATATGCTCCTGCTGCATCATACAGCCGCACAACGCGATCAGCAGGTTGGGATTCCGCCGCTTATAGTGCTTGAGGGCTCCTACGTTTCCAAACACCCTGTCCTCCTCGTTCTCCCGGATGGCGCAGGTGTTGTATAACACAAGGTCCGCCCCGTCAATGCCGTCGGTAAACCCGTAGCCCATCATCGCCAGCATCCCTTTTATTTTTTCTCCGTCCGAGATATTCTGCTGACAGCCGTAAGAATGAACATAAGCCATAGGCATACGGCTCGGATACTGCTTTTTTAACAGCGCAGATACCTTTTTTTCAAACTCCTGCTGATGAAGCAGTTCTTCCCGGGAGACCATGATCTCTTCCCGTTTTTGTGTTCCCAAAAGCCTACCTCCAAAAATCAGTCTTTGATTATTCTACCATTATAGTATGGAAAATGCAAGACCCATTATTTTCCCTCGAACAGGCGGCGGGAACGCTGGGCGGCTGCTTCTCTGCGCCGCTCGGTTTCATCCTGGTCCAGCCAGAAGCTGCCGTTTTTCTGATAGAGGACGTCCCCCTCTTTCACATTGGGGCAAAGCTCCTCCAGCAGGAGGGAAAAGTGGGTCCTATCCTCCCGCTCCAGTACGGCGATCCTGCCGTCTTCGATCCGGTCGATCACAAAATACTCTGTATTCCGCTCTTTCCTATCATAATATTCCATACTATCCCTTTTCCTTTGTATACTCTAAATTCTTCCCGTCGGTGGTAAATACCACGGTGCCGTCCTGATCGCTGCGCAGGAAGGTGCCGCCGAGCTTCTTGACCCGTTCCAATACCTCTTCATGGGGATGGCCGTATTCATTCCGGTAGCCCGCCTGAGCAATGTAGTATTCCGCCTGCACCTTTCTGAGCAAATCCATGGAATTGGAGGTTTTCGAGCCGTGATGTCCCAGCGCGTACACATCCGCCGACAAATCCTCCCCGGTCTGCAAAAGGGCTTCTTCCGCCTCCTGCTCCATGTCCCCGGTGGTGAGGAAGCTGCGTTCCCCGTAGGTGAATTTGATCCCTACAGACATGCTGTTGAGATCGTTAAATTCTCCCGCAGGCCCCAGCACCCGGATGCTTCCCCCGTTTAAGGCGTATTCTTCCCCGACCTTCGCCGGGATCACCTGGACGCCGTTGCGCTCCACAGCGTCCAGCAGATCCAGATAGGTTTTGGTGGTGGGAACTAAGTCGGACGGCAGCTCCGGCAAAATAATCCGCTTTGTCGGAATGGCGTCGATCACCACATCCATGCCGCCGATATGGTCGGAATGGGGATGGCTTCCTACGGCGTAGTCGATCTGGGTCACGCCCTGGGACTGTAAGTAAGAAACCACCTTTTCCCCCTGGTCGTTCTCCCCCGCGTCGATCAGCACGTTGCTGCCGTCCGCCTGGATCAGGGTGCACTGCCCCTGCCCCACGTCGATAAAATGCACCTTCGCCGTCCCGGATACCGACTGAATCTGCTTTTCGCCGTCTTTGAGATAGCTTTCAAATTCTGTCCGGATCTGCTGCCAGCTGGGAAGATCGCTGGAAAAATGCAGGGCGGAATTCAGCGTCACCAAAATGGCAAAGGCCAGGACCATTGCCAAAAAAGTAGCGAATATGCTTCCTATTTTTTTCTTCTGCCTGGTTTTGCGCCTGTGCTTTGCCATTTTGCGGAATGTTTCCCCTTTCCTGACGGATTACTGCGGGCTGCTCTTTGGTTTCCCTTCCTGTTTTTGCCGCCTTGCTCCTCAGCGGAGGGAAGCTCCTCCACCAAAGCGTTTTTTCCTTTTCCGATTAAGTCGAACCGCTTGGCCTTCTTTAAGGCCTTTAATACCAGTTCCCGGTTCGCCGGCATAAAGTATTGCAGCAGAGCCCGCTGCATGGCTTTTTCCTCTTTCTCCCGAGGGACGTACACCGGTTCCATCGTATAGGGGTTCAGCCCGGTATAATACATACAGGTGGACACTGTTCCCGGAGTGGGATAAAAGTCCTGCACCTGTTCGGGATGGATCTTCTCCTTCTTTAAAAAGAGGGCCAGCTCAATGGCGTCGTTCAGAGTAGATCCCGGATGGGAGGACATCAGGTAAGGAACCAGATACTGCTTTTTATTTGCCTGGTTGGTTTTTTCATAGAATTTTTTCACAAATTTTCTGTAGGTCTCGATATGGGGTTTTCCCATCTTATCCAGCACCGCGTTGCTGCAATGCTCCGGCGCCACCTTCAGCTGTCCGCTGATGTGGTATTGGATCAGCTCGTCAAAAAATTCCTCGTTTTGATCCTCAATCAGATAGTCGTACCGGATGCCGGAGCGGATAAAGACCTTTTTGACCCCCGGAATCTTTCTGATTTTCCGCAGCATTTCCAGATATTCGGTGTGATCCACCTCCAGCGCCTTACAGGGCGTGGGGGCAAGGCATTTTTTCCCGTCCTTGCACAGCCCGTAACGGAGCTGTTTCTCACAGGAAGGATGACGGAAATTGGCCGTCGGCCCACCCACATCGTGGATATATCCCTTAAATCTGGGGTTTTTCGACAATTTCAAGGCCTCAGAAAGGACAGATTCCTCACTCCGGCAGGTAACCCGCCGCCCCTGATGGAAGGCGATGGAACAGAAATTGCAGGCGCCAAAGCATCCCCGGTTGTGGGTGATGGAAAACTCCACCTCCTGAATGGCCGGAACCCCTCCGGCCGCCTCGTAGCTGGGGTGATACCGCCGCTGATAAGGCAGGGCGTAAACCGCGTCCAGCTCCTCCTGGGTAAGGCTCCGCATGGGCGGATTCTGCACCAGCATCCGGTCTCCGTGACGCTGGACGACGGTTCTGCCATAGACTTCGTCCTGCTCGTTCATCTGCTGGCGGACGGATTTGGCATAGCTTTTTTTGTCCTGAGCCACAATGGAAAAGTCCGGGCACTGAGCCGAACCTAAGGGGGTGTTTTTCGGCTGGGTCAGATAACAAGTGCCCCGGATATCGGTCATGGTTTCCACCTTTTCCCCGTTTCTCAGGCGCTGAGCCACCTCTGTGATTTGAAGCTCCCCCATGCCGTACATCAAAAGATCCGCCCCGGAATCCACCAGAATCGAGGGGTGCACCCGGTCATCCCAATAATCATAATGGGCGAACCGGCGCAAAGAAGCCTCCAGCCCGCCGATCAGCACCGGGATTTCCGGCGCGGCCTCTTTCAGCTTCCTGCAATACACCGTCACCGCACGGTCGGGACGGCGTCCCATCTTCCCGCCGGGAGAGTAATAATCGGTGGAACGAAGCCTTTTTGCCACGGTATAATGAGCCACCATCGAGTCGATGTTCCCAGAGGTGACCAGAAAAGCGTATTTGGGAAGTCCCAGCGTGAGAAAGCTTTCTTTTTTCTTCCAATCCGGCTGGGAAATGATCCCGACGGTAAAGCCCTGGGATTCCAACACTCTGGAAATAATCGCCACGCCGAAAGAGGGATGATCCACATAGGCATCCCCGGTAATATAAACAAAGTCAAACTGCTTGATTCCCCGTTCTTCCATTTCTTTCCGGGAAACCGGCAAAAAGCCTGTATTTGTCATAACGCCTCCTGAGTTTCTCCTAATAAGAAGTTTATTCTCCCCCGTTCCCCTGCTGGGGAGACTGGTTGAGCTTCATTTCAATCCACTGGTTTCTGGTAATTAAGACCTGGCGGGGCTTGCTGCCCTCAAAGGGGCCGACGATCCCCTTGGCTTCCAGCTCGTCGATCAGTCTGGCCGCCCGGGCGTAGCCCACCTTCAGCCGGCGCTGCAAATAGGAGGTGGAGGCCTGTCCGGCTTCCAGCACGCACTCAATGGCCTGGGGGATGAGTTCATCCTCTTCCTCAAATCCGCCGCCGTCCTTTTCCTTGCCGGATTTCTCCTGCACCGCCTGTTTTTCAATCTCGTCCATAATCTCATCGTCGTACTCAGAGCTGAAGCTGTTTTTCACAAACTCGATCACGTCGTCCCGTTCCTGATCGGTGACAAAGCACCCCTGGATTCGGGTCGGCTTCGGCATTCCCACCGGATAAAAGAGCATGTCCCCTTTTCCCAGGAGCTTTTCCGCGCCTCCCTGGTCCAGAATGGTCCGGGAGTCCACCTGAGAGGAAACCGCAAAGGAAATCCTGGAGGGGATATTCGCTTTAATCAGCCCGGTGATGACGTCTACAGAGGGACGCTGGGTGGCGATGACCAGATGCATCCCCGCGGCTCTTGCCATCTGCGCCAGCCGGCAGATAGCGTCCTCCACCTCATTGGGGGCGGCCATCATCAAATCGGCCAGCTCGTCA
>CALWNT010000196.1 GCA_944382885.1 uncultured Clostridia bacterium
GCCTTGACGTGCCGCAGGTCCCCGAGGTTTGTTATGCGCTGAGAGAGGCCGGATACCCCCTGCCTGAAGACGTGATCACCGAAGAGGAGTGCACGGCGGCATTGGAAACCTTGTTGGGAGGAACGATAGATGGCAATTATTAAAACAGAACATCTTTCCCATGTCTACAGCCCCGGCACCCCCTTTGAGAAAACGGCCATCGGGGACGTGAACCTGGAGATTGAGCAGGGGGATTTTGTAGGGGTGATCGGGCATACCGGTTCGGGAAAATCCACCCTGATCCAGCACCTGAACGGCTTATTGGAGCCCACCTCCGGCAAGGTGTGGGTGGACGGAAAGGACATCTGGGAAAATAAAAAGCAGATCCGCCAGGTGCGCTTTCTGGTGGGAATGGTGTTCCAGTATCCGGAATACCAGCTGTTTGAGGAGACGGTGTTTCGGGATATCGCCTTCGGCCCCACGAACATGGGTTTATCGGAAGAGGAGATCAAACAATCGGTGTTGGAAGCGATGGAGTTTGTAGGACTGGACCCCTCCTATGCCGACAAAAGCCCCTTTGACCTGTCCGGCGGGCAGAAGCGTAGGGTGGCGATCGCAGGCGTGATCGCCATGCGTCCCAAGGTGCTGATTTTGGACGAGCCTACCGCTGGATTGGACCCCAAGGGGCGGGACATGATCTTAAACCAGATCAAAAGCTATCACGAAAAGACCGGGAGCACCATCCTTCTGGTGTCCCACAGCATGGAGGATATCGCCAAATTCGCCAAAAAGGTGCTGGTGATCAACCAGTCCAAAGTCTTTGCCTACGACACGGTGGAAAAGGTGTTTTCCAGACGGGAAGAGCTGATTGAGATGGGACTTAATATTCCCCAGATCAGCAACGTGTTCCACACTTTGGCGCAGAAGGGATACCCGGTGTCGGAGCGGGTCTATACCGTACAGGCGGCAAAGGAAGAGCTATTGCGGGTACTCAGAGAAAGGGGGGCGGCCCATGATTAGGGATATTACCTTAGGGCAGTTTTTTCCCGGACAGTCCCCGGTTCACCGGATGGACCCCCGGATGAAGGTGCTTTTGACCATTGTGTATATTATCCTGCTGTTCAGCGTGGGGAATTGGCTGGGATTTTTGGTAGTGATCCTGTTTTTGGCGGTGTCCATCGGGATCAGCAAAATCCCCTTTAAGCTGATGATTAAGGGGGTAAAACCGATCATTCCTTTGATTGTCTTTACCTCGATTTTGAATATGTTTTTTGTAGCGGGAGACCCTATTTTCAAAATCGGATTTTTTAAGATTACCATAGAAGGGGTGGTGCTGGCGGCGAAGATGGCCTTCCGGATCGTGGCGTTGATTGTGGGAACCTCTCTGTTGACCTATACCACTTCTCCGATTGCTTTGACCGACGCCATCGAGTCTCTGTTAAAGCCTTTGAAAAAGGTCAAGTTTCCGGTACATGAAATGGCGATGATGATGTCTATCGCGCTGCGCTTTATCCCCACCCTGATCGAGGAGACGGACAAGATTATGTCCGCTCAGAAGGCCAGAGGAGCGGATCTGGAAAGCGGCAGTCTGATGCAGCGGGCCAAGGCGCTGGTGCCGATTTTGATTCCTCTTTTCATTTCAGCCTTCCGCCGGGCAGAGGAGCTTGCTCTGGCGATGGAATGCCGCTGTTATCAGGGAGGCGAGGGCAGAACCAGAATGCGGCAGTTAAAATACGGCCGACTGGATCTCTATGCCGCCATTTTCTCGCTTCTTTGCCTTGTGGGAGTCATCCTAATTAACCTGTTCGCTCCTGTGATACCATAAATCCGGGAAGGTGTTTTGACCGGAAATGAGAAAATTTTTGACGCCGGAGGAGAAACAATGAGAAATTTATTAGTGGAAATCTGCTATAACGGCGCCAATTATCACGGCTATCAGGTGCAGGCCAACGGAATTACCGTGGCCCAGACGGTCCAGGACGCGGTGGAACAGGTGCTGAAGGTGCGGGAGCCGATTACCGGCTGTTCCCGCACCGACGCTGGGGTGCATGCCAACAGCTTTTATTTTCACATGAAGACGGAGCGTAGGATTCCCTGCGAGAATCTCATCAAAGCGTTAAACTGCGCCCTGCCGGGGGACATCGCAGTGCTGTCCTGCAAGGAGGTGCCGCTGGATTTTCATGCCAGATATTCCTGTAAGGGAAAGGAGTATGTCTACAAGCTTTGGAACGCTTCGGTGAAAAATCCCTTTTTGGAGCATTTGGCGGCCTTTTATCCCTATCCGGTGGACGAGGGGCGGCTTGACCGGGCGGCGAAGGATTTTATCGGGACACACGATTTTACGGCTTTCTGCGCCGCCGGCGGAAAGAAGATGGACGCCACCCGCACCATCTATGATTTTACCGTCCGTCGGGAGGGGGATCTGGTGCTGTTTACCGTCCGGGGCAACGGCTTTTTATACAACATGGTGCGGATTATGGTGGGCACCTTACTAAAAATCCAGGAGGGGAAGATTCCATTTGACGGCATCCCCCGGATTTTGAAGCAAAAAAACCGGGCCCTTGCGGGGAATACCGCCAAAGCAGAGGGACTTTACCTCAACCGGGTCTTTTATGACGACGATATTGAACAGACAGAAAAAAACCCGTGCCGTGATGGAGATGAAGGATTTGGAAAAGGAATTGAGTAAAGAGTACGATATTGAGCAGTATCGCAGAAAGAGAAAGCGAAAACGCTTTTGGAAGAAGCTGTTAAGCTGGGTGCTGGCTTTTGTGCTGGTGGTCGGTCTGTTAGGGCTTGGGTATTATTATCTGGTTGGGAAGTCGGTGCTGTCGGAAAAGGATGATGAGTTTCCCATCAGTCTCAAAGGGGAGACGGTGTACGACGTAAACGAGATTAACGGGAATCTGTTGATTACCGCTCAGGCGGAGAACATTTTTCTGCGGACCAGCCCGGTTAAAAAGAGCACCATCCAGCACGGGTATTCCAATCCTGTGGCGGAGATACAGGGCAAACGGGTATTGACCTATGATCTGGGAGGGTATAACCTGAGCGTGGGACTTGTAAACGCCGAGCTGAACACCTTAAAAACCACCACCCAGATTTTGTTCTGTCAGATGAACAGCAGCGGGGACGTAGCCGTGGTCACGGTAGGGGAGCATTCAGCCTGCACCTTGACCATCTACGATAAAAACCTCAGTCAGATTTTAAAATATTCCGTGGACGACTACATCATGGCGTTGGACTTCACCTCGAAAGGATGTGTCTTTGCCTCTCAGGATGTGGAGAATGGCCGTTATGTGACCAATGTCTACGGGCTGAGCTATGAGAAGGAAAGTACCGAATTTGAGACCACCATTTCAGACATGACGGCCTATTCGGTTCATGTGATGGACAACAACAATATCTTGGTAGTGGGTAACGGGAAGATCACGGCCTTGTCCTCTTCCGGGAAAGAACTGGAAAACCAGACCTATTCCGGGGACATGGCAAAGATCTGTCCCCAGGATCAGCGGGTCGTTTTGGCGGTGAGGAATGCTTTGAACCCGAATTTCACCGATCTGCTGCTGATTTCCCAGGAGGGAAAGATCGACGGCCAGACGACGGTGGAATCTGCGGCAGAGGATCTTTACTGCGACGAAGACGGAATCATTTATCTGGATCAGTCTGAAATCATCCTTTATTCTTACGGATTGGATGAGACGGCGTCGGCAGAGAACAGTGAAAATTACCGCTATGTGGTGCGCGCCCGTGGGGACGTCTACGCAATGGGGAACAGTGAGATCGACCTGATCTCCTCCCTGACAGAATAGAAGAAAGGAGGAATGGAATGGGAACTTCTATTTGGATTGATATTTTGGTGCTGGTGATTCTGTTTTTCTGCACCTTTCAGGGGTATCGGAATGGATTATTAAAGTCGGTGATCCACTTTGTAGGCTATATCTGTGCTTTGGTGGTAGCCTTCGTGGGCAGCAGGATGCTGGCTGCCTTACTGTCCGGCGTGTCCAGAAGCTATTTTTTGTCCTTTGTTACCGAAAAGCTGGGAGACATCTCCGGTTTTTCCCCAGAGCAGACAGTGGAGCGGATGTACGAATCGATGCCTGGGTATCTTTTGAATATGGCGGAGTTTCTGTTCGGTTCCTCCGACGAATTGGCTCAGAAGGTGGCTTCCAACACCCAGGATGCGGCTGCGGCTATTACCGACTCCATCATTCTGCCTATCGTGTCCATGTTTCTTGAGGCGGTTTTATTTCTGATCCTTTTGGGAATCTGCCTGTTTTTGGTGCGCCGCATTGCCAGGGCGGCGTGGGTGGTAAGAAAGATTCCGATTATCGGTTCTGTAAACGCTTTGTTTGGGGGAATTTTAGGATGTTTGCAGGGATTTTTGCTGCTGGCGGTTCTCATTGGGATTGTGAGCTTTCTCGCTGCTGTCAGCGGAGGAAGCGATACCTGGCTGAGTGAAGAGGTCATCCAAGGAACCTATCTGTTCCGCTATCTTTACGACATCAATCCGCTGACGTTCCGATAACAGAGGCGGTATTTTGAGGAGGACGTAGTGATATGACGATACCAAATTGCCTGACAATTTTGCGCCTTTTGCTGGTGCCCGCCTTTTTGGGCGTTTTTTTCGCCTTCCCGCAAGAAGGGATTTGGGCGGCAGGAATTCTGCTGCTGTCCGGGGCGACGGATGTGCTCGACGGCTGGATCGCCAGAAAGTTTCACCAGACTTCCCAGCTGGGAAAGATTTTGGATCCCTTTGCGGACAAGCTGACTCAGCTTTCGGTCTGTGTTTGTTTAGCAATTAGACACAAAGAATTTATAATTATTTTATGCTTGTTAATACTAAAAGAGTTTATAATGTTAATTGCGGGATTCCATTTAATCCGCAAAGGTGTGAAGTTACCCTCGTCGAAATGGTTCGGCAAGGTTTCCACCGTTGTATTTTATCTGGTAATGACGTATATTGTATATGAAGTGGATATTTCCAACTTCTGGCTGGCTCTGCTGGCGTGGACTGCGGTGGTGTTTGCCGCGGCGGCGTTTTTGCAGTATATCCCGGAGTATCTTAAGCTTAGGGCGCAGGTGAAAAAAGATACGCCCTGAATGGCAGAATCCTCCGGCACAGCATCACAGAAGCAGAAGAAACGACAAAAATAAAGTTAAGGGGAAAATCAATGATTTGTAGCAGATGCAAAAAGAGAATGGCGGTTTTATTTATCTCCAAAATGGAAGGGGATAAAACCGTAAACGAAGGCTTGTGCCTGAAATGCGCCAAAGAGCTGGGAATTCCCCAGGTGAATTCCCTGATGGAACAGATGGGGATTACCGACGAGGACATCGATCAGATGGAGGATCAGCTTTCGGCGTTTACGGACGGGGACTCCTTTGAAATGGGCGGTGCTGAGACCATGCCCGGTTTTATGCAGAACATGCTGGGCAATTTTATGAACGCTCTTCCGAAGGAAAATCCTTCGGAAGAGAGCATCATGCATGTCTCTCAGGAGGCCAACGCCGCTGGGGGACAGAAGCCCGGCAAGGAAAAAAGACGTCCGAAACGGAAATTTTTAGATACTTACTGCACCAATCTCACCCAGCGGGCGAGAGAGGGCAAATTGGATAATATCATTGGAAGAGACAATGAGGTTTACCGCATCATTCAGATCCTTTCCCGGCGTTCTAAAAATAACCCCTGCCTCATTGGGGAACCCGGCGTGGGGAAAACCGCCATCGCCGAAGGGATCGCCCAGAAGATCGTTGCGGGAGACGTGCCTTTCCGTTTGCAGGACAAGGAGCTCTACCTTTTGGATATGACCGCTTTGGTGGCCGGCACCCAGTTTCGGGGGCAGTTTGAAAGCCGGGTAAAGGGCCTGATCGACGACATCCGGAAGGATGGCAACGTCATCCTCTTCATCGACGAGGTGCACACCATCGTAGGCACTGGAGATTCGGAAGGCTCGATGAGTGCGGCCAATATTTTAAAGCCGGCTTTGTCCCGGGGTGAAATTCAGGTCATCGGCGCCACTACCTTCAACGAGTACCGCAAGCATATTGAAAAGGATTCCGCATTGGAACGGCGTTTCCAGCCGGTAACGGTGCAGGAGCCTACCATGGAGCAGACCATCGCCGTGTTGAACGGTGTGAAGAAATATTATGAACAGCATCACAAGGTGAAGGTGAGCGATTATATCGTCCATCTGGCGGCGACCTTGTCGGAACGGTATATCACCGACCGTTACCTGCCGGATAAGGCCATCGACCTGCTGGACGAGGCTTGTTCCTGCTGTTCGATCCGCAACAAGGATTTAACCGAATACGAAAAGCTCAACAAACAGCTCAAGGAGCTGATGGATCAGCAGGAAGAGCTGGAGGCTGATACCGAGGCGATGGATTATGAGCGAATCGCCAAGACCAAGGCGGACATCATCCTCTGCAAAGAGCATCTCAAGGAATTGGAGCCGAAGATTGCCAATATCCAGGTGGAGGTGTCGGACATCGCCAAGGTCATCGAGCTTTGGACTGGAATTCCGGCGGCGAAGATCCAGGAAAACGAGTATCAGAAGATGATTACCCTGGAAGAACGCCTGGGTGCGAAAGTAATCGGCCAGGAGGAAGCGGTTCACGAGGTGGCAAACGCCATCAAGAGAAGCCGGGTGCAGTTAAGCGAGAAGAAACGGCCGGCCTCCTTTATCTTCGTGGGTCCTACCGGCGTGGGAAAGACGGAGCTGGTAAAGGTATTGGCAAACGAGCTGTTTGATTCCGTTGATCCATTGATCCGTCTGGACATGACCGAATATATGGAAAAGCATGCGGTTTCCAAGCTGATTGGTTCCCCTCCGGGATATGTGGGGTATGACGAGGCCGGACAGCTCACTGAAAAGGTGCGGCGGAGACCTTACTCTGTTATCCTCTTCGACGAGATCGAAAAGGCTCATCCGGATATTATGAATATCCTGCTGCAGATCCTTGACGAAGGACGGGTGACCGACGCTCAGGGGCGGACGGTCAACTTTGAGAATACCGTCATCGCCATGACCTCCAACGCGGGATCTTCTGACCAGACCAGCATTGTGGGCTTTAACAAGACCACCAACGACATGGCTAAGGAAAAGGCGCTCAAGGCGCTGTCCTCTTTCCTCCGTCCGGAATTTTTGGGACGTGTGGATGAAGTGGTGGTGTTTAATCAGCTGACCGAAGAAAACCTCAGAAAAATCACCGGCCTGATGCTGGATGAGCTCAAAGGGCCGCTGAAAGAGAAGGGAATTCGCTTCCAGTATGACGATGCTGCGTTGGCGAAGATTGTGGAGCTTTCTGAGGGCGGAAAATACGCCGCCAGAGATTTGAGAAAGACCATCCGCCGGAAGGTGGAGGACATGATCGCGGGGCTTTTGATCGAGCGGTACGAAAATCCTCCTCAGCTGATGGGATTGACGGTAAAGGATGGGGAGCTTGCCCTGGAAACGGCTTAAGAGCTCAAAGCCTGCCGGTCAAATCGCTGACAAACGAATCTTTTTTATTAGACTGATGACGTCTCCTTTAGGAGACGTCATTTTTGTTTTCTG
>CALWNT010000197.1 GCA_944382885.1 uncultured Clostridia bacterium
TTTCCGTATTCCCTCCGGATACTTTTTCATTCCTTTTTTCCCCGACATACTAAGACCCCCTAATGTAGTTCTATTTTCCTACATTAGGAGGCTTTTGTCTATTGTCCGTTTTTACTGGAGCGGTTCAATATTGCCACCCAGCTTTTTATTTAAGTAGGAACTGAGTATAACCATTTCTTAGTGCGGAGAGCACTTGTAAGGAAAACAGAAAGGCGATATCTCAGTTCCTATCTTTTGTTATTATTATAAAAAATATTTTGGTTTGAGTCAATAGGACAGACGACAATAGTGTCATCTTGTGCACTTTATAACTAGTCAAGGTTTAAAACTTTTTAGCATATTCAAAATTGAATAGCTCGATCTACCACATCTAGTAAAGAAGGGTCATGCGAAATCAAGAGAACAGTTTTAGGAGTTTGAGAAATATATTTTTTTAAAGTAGTGATACTATTTTGATCTAAATGATTAGATGGCTCATCTAGAAGTAATACCTCAGACTCCTTTAAAAGTGCTCGAATAATAGATATTTTTTGCTTTTCACCACCTGAAAGTTTTGAATCCGAATCAATACATCTATCTGCAAGATTAAGAATGCCAAAATCATCCAGGAGTGAATCTACAGTTTCTTTATCAATAGTTGAATTCGGCATAGTAATATTTTCTCTAACAGTTGTACTAAAAAGAAATGGGTCTTGTGGAGCAAAAGCAATGAGCTTACGCCAATCTTCAGTATTGATAGACCTAAAATCTTCATCACCTATTTTTAGATCGCCACTATAGCTTTTAAGCAGTGAGGAAATAATTTTAATTAGGGTTGATTTCCCGTGGCCATTTTCACCACATATGGCAACCTTATCACCACGATAAATAGAAAAATTCAAGTCTTTAAATACAGTTTTGTCTGAATAGGAGAATGCAAGATTAGCCCCTTTTATACTTGAAAAATGATCAATTGACTTATTAGGGATTATTTCGGGATCGTCATAAAATTCGCACACTCTATTTGCAGCATTCATCATTAAAGGATAGCTCTGTATAATATCTCCAATATCATTTAAAAGAGTCTGTGCAACTGTAAGATAAACAAGCATAGCTGCGAACTCACCAGGCGAAACAGTTCCTTGTGCGACCATAATAGCTCCAAATAGAAGTAAAAGAATCAAAGTAAAATGATTCATAAATTCTTTTGTTTGTTCGGAAAACACTGTACAAGAAATTTGTTGGGATGCAGTTTCTTCATAATAATTTTGAAATAGCTTCTTTGTTCGCTGTAAAACTGAATTTTTTATTCCCCAAATTTTTATTATATGGGGATCAGTTACAGAATCTGATTCATAATCTCTTCTCATAGCAAGATATTTTTTTTCTTTCCTGTCGAATTTGGCTAATGGTTCTTTAAAAAACAAAGGTGTAAATAATTTTATAGCCGTTAGGAGAAACATTAAGCCAGTTAATAACCAGCTAATTTTTCCCGAACAATATAGTAAATAGCCTAAACAGAAAGGAAAAGATAGTAGTTTACTGATTAAATTTATCCAGTAAATTCGCAAATCATTTGGAGCATCTTCTAACTGATATTGAATTTCTCCACTATTAAGAGCCATTTCCTTTTCGGGATCTTTATCCAAATAATGTCCAAAAACAATATTATCGTGTCGTAAAGCATCTTTGAGCATGACAAAATCTGAAAACATTCCAAGACCTGGAGCAATAAAAACAACAGCTATTAGACAAATTATTAACGCAATGGCATTTTTAAGTCCTAATGATAAATTCAGATCAAAGGCAGCATCTGCAAAATTTCCGAGTGTATTAGCTGTAATAATCCCTAATGTTCCGGTAAGAATTGCAGTTACAGTATTCAGAAATAAGGGAAATCCTAGTGCACTGGCACATTCTTTCATTACTTTAGATAACATTTGATTTTTCTTTTGTGGATGTCTATTTATTTTCATTGTATATCCGTCCATTCTCTAATTTGATTCTATAATCTACACTATGAACTAGTGATTCATCATGACTAATAACGATTGTCCCTTTTCTCTCACGGATCAATTCACTCAATATTTCTTTTCCATGATGATCTAGATTATTGGAAGGTTCATCTAAAAATAGCCACTTCGGTTGTAAAGCAAAACCAACAGAAAGAAAAGCTTTTTTTCTTTCTCCGCCAGAAAGATCTCTTATGGCATTTCCTTTCATAATATTTTCTGTTAAGCCAAATCGTTTTGCAATAGAAAAAAGCATTTGTTGTTTATCTTCATCAAACATACTAAATAGAGTATACACATCATAATTATATTCAGGATCATGCTGTGGAATAAACAAATACAAAGATGATTCTCCGGTTAGAATATTAGAATTATTGATGAATATATTACCCTGATCTGGTAAAAGGAGTCCCGATAATAAATTCATCAAGGTGGTTTTTCCGGCTCCGTTATGTCCTTGGATAACATAATTTTTATCAGAATCAAATTGATAATTTAATCCATCAATTATAGTACCTTTTTCGTATTTATAAGATAGATTTTCTATAACAATAGGAAGATTAGAGGGAAATATAGAATCAGGTGAAGAGCTTTGTTCATGTTTATCTGATATATCCCATTTACCGATTCGATTTTCTGCATTTTGTGAGACTGCAATTTCTGGAATACTGGAGAATACGGTTTTAACAGAATTAAATAATCCAGAAGAAAGATAAATTGCTTGTACTGCTATATCAAGAGTACAATAGCCTAACATAGCATAGATACCCATTAGTGCATAAGTACCGAATTTTAAAATGTTATCCAATAGTCTATACATGGAACGCTGAGCAGCTGCAATAGCATCAGTTTTCCGACCTACAGAAAGATATGCTTTATGGTAGCCTGCCATTTTTGTTTGCCACCATTGCTTTAAACCGTATAATTTAATAACTTCAAAGCCATTTACTGCTTCTACAATATGATCAGTTATTTTAGCTTCCATATCACGACATTGATCGTAATTGATTTGCATGTATTTTTTTACGATGATAGGGGGAATGAATTGTAGCAAAGAAATTCCGAGTAATGATCCAGCTACAATAGGACTTTGAAATAGCAAAAATCCAAAATAACCAAGTAGTCCTATGACACTAGATATCATATTTGGATATAGCTCTATATATCTTTTAGTTAAGGCTTCCATATCACTGTTAAGATTTTCGGTAAGCTCTCCATAATCAGTATGAAATAGCTTATTAAGAGGGTTACAGAAAAGATTTTCAAGAAAGTCTATTCTACATTGATTGGTAGCTATCAACTGTCTTTTTCGAATAAAAATATTGGATATAGTCTGTACAGCAATAAAAATTAAAATTAAGGCCAACATAAATAAAGAATATGTTATGACCTTCTTAACCTCACCAGATGTAGCTTGATCGATAACAACTGATAAAATCCAAGCCATAATCAGCGCAATAGGTATTGCAATAATTTTAACAATAGAATTGCCAATGCAAACACCTTTTAAATTTTTCCAAAACATGATGCTTAATTTATTTTTGTGATACATATTGTTTTTCCTCCAAATTCATGAGTGATTCCAATGCTTGACATGGAGATATATTTGATTCCACAAAATTATTGTCAGTATAGTATTTTTTAGTAGCAAGATAAAGTTCATTGGTATGAAAGTTACCGTTAATATGTTCCCAAAAAGCATTTTTATTTTTGATAGAGAACCAGGCTTCAGGTAACATTTGGCACGGCCTTATTTCACCATTTTGGGAGACAATTAAATATTCAGAACCGCATCCACAACTTAGAGATTTACGATAAACATTTTGATAGAGATCATCGTGACTAGTTACATGTTCGACATTTATATTTGGTAATTCAAAATTTATTTTATTTCGATATTTACGTTTGAGTTTTAAAAGAATATCATAAGCCTCCATTCTCTTATTAGAAAAATCATTAGAACTATCAAATAAATATTTTCCTCTGCCAAATACGTCTGCTATACCTATGCGTAAAGATTTAATATCAAATGAGATAGCTGTTTTTACAAATAATTCGATATGATCTAAAGTAGAATCACAGAGAGTAATTGCCGCTTTGGTGTTTATTCCATTTTGTTTTGCGAATTCTATTGATTTAGAAAGACGAGTAAATCCATCTGATGATCCAGTCATCTTTTGGTATTCCGCATCATCACATCCGTAAATTGTAAATTGTATAAGATCAAGTTTTCGTAAAATTTCAGGATCATGATTATATAAAATGCTACCATTTGAAATCATATAAACTTTAGCATATTTTGTAAAAATATTTATATATTTCAGATAATTAGGATGTAAAGTTGGTTCACCGCCTGTCAGTAAAATGTTATAAACTTTATTATGTATCAGATGGTCTATTGTATCAATTGTTTCATCGGAAATAAAATCTCCTTTTCCTTTGGCATTTTTATAACAGAAAGGACACTCATAGTTACATATATTAGTAAGCTCAATCACCAAATCTTTAGGGTAATAAAGTCCCTTAACTCCATGTAAGATAATTTCTTTTTCTGAAGATTCACCACGGAATACTATAACTCCCTTTTTATATAAAGACTCAATTCTAGTGTAGATTAAATTGGGAGATTCGTGAGTGTTTTCTGTAACCAAAGATGATATTTCAAATAATTTTTTGGTTCCTTTACATAAAAGAACAATTTTTATATCTAATTCGTCAAGATATGCAATTGAATTTTTGTAATAGTCAGCGATACATCCTGATCCAAAATAAAAAAGTTCTACGCCATCTCTTATTACTATAAATCGTTTATCCAAAGAGTTCAGAATAGTCATTTTTCTTTTTAACCTCCCGTAAAAAGCTCTCGTATAAATCTGGATTAGTTATTTGCATCTGATATCGTAGTACAATAGCAAGGTTGATAATATGTCTCTGGATTTGACAAAATTCATTGTCTGGTGTAAAACGACAGCCAGTTTTCATAAAAGAATTATAATAGCAATCTCCTCCACATAGATATTTAATATTACATTCTTGACATTTGGAGATACTATTTACAGTTGTCTCTTTATAAAGAGTCCGGTTCCAACCATCGTTGATAGTTCCAAGAGCAAAATCAGAAAAACCTACTAAACTGTCACAAGGATAGATTGTACCATCAGGACAGATGGTAATTTTATTTGTTCCGGCGTTACAACGACGAATTAAAAGATGATCGAGTAACATTCGTTTTAATACTTTGCCAAATTGATCGTTATCATTTAAAATCATTCTGAAATAGGTCAAATTACCTTGTGAATACATGGATAAAAGAGCATTGCTTAATCGATCGTATTGCGTATTTATTTTTTCTACGTCATACTTTTCGCTACTTCGAATAAGACGTATTTGGACATTTTTAAAGCCTAATTCATTCATATGGTTTAAAATATCAATGAAGTCACAATTTTCATTTGTTGCAGTGCAAAGTCCCCAGATGTACTTGAATTTTTTGCTTACTTTTTTATTGTTTTGGATGAGTGAAATACCACTACAAATTTTATCATATGTTCCATTACCATTAACGTCAAATCTTGTTGCATCGTTATATTTTTTCCGCCCATCTAGACTTATCCCTATTGAGATATTATGTAGACTAAGGTATTCGATAATTTCATCTGTCAAAAGAGAGCCGTTAGTACATAACCACATAGAAATTTGTTTTCCACTATCAACACTATATTTTTCGATATATTTTACAGCTTCTTTTATGATATCTAAACCAAGTAGTGGCTCGCCACCACTAACAAAATCTATCCGATATTGTTTAGCGTTTGGAAAAGCCTTTAAAAAGAAATAATCCAATGTCTGAATTAAACTTTCTTTAGTAAATTCTCGTTTTTCACCTTTATATTTTTCTCCATGATCTCCGAAACAGTAACTGCATCTAAAATTACATTTGTATGTAGGAGCAAAAGATAAGTAAGCCACTTTACTTTCTATCGGGGCCGGATCAGGTATACTACTAAAATCTTGAAGCAGGCCACTGCTTAAAAACATATTGATAAATTCTTGTTCTTGTAAAGTACATTCTTCATTATTAGCATATTTTTTAAGTGCGTTATAGAGACTTGGGTTTAATTGTAGAATAACACTCCCTACCAAATCGTACAGATAGTAATTATTTTCATGACAGAATAAATAATACCCGGTATTGCTTTTCATAAATTAAACTACCTGCCTTCCGCTGCATAACAGTTTTCGATATAGTTATATACATCACCAATAGTATGTATTTGGGTTTCAAAATCGTATACTATATCATATTCTTTTTCAACATAAAGAAGAAAATCTACATAATCAATTGAAGCCAATTCTATATCATTGACACCAACTCCATTGACTAATCTTGTTTCCAATGTCACAGGAACGTCAAGTTTATCTACGCAGAGTATCTTAGCAAGAATATTACTCATATTTTCAAGAAAGGAAATGACTTCCAAGTTTTTATCCATAATTACCTCCACTTTATCATATTAAATAATATATAAAATATAATATCCCATAATATTTGAAAAACATCAGTATGCCTTGCAGACATACTGATGTTTTTCAAAACTTTTAACAAGATGAGCTGGCCGTTCTTTTAGTGCCGCAACAACAATAAGCAACTAAAACTTTCTGCTCCTGAAGCATTTTCAATAATGCTTCTTTACTTTGATTTTTGCTCATGGTTTAACCCCCCTTTCCTTAAAATTGTCCGCACTATATAAGAATTTTACCGATTACCATATCTGAAGTAATCGCATACGGATCAGGATCAGTACAATTATCACCTTTTGTCTTATAAAAAGTATGATTATTTTTAGAAGACAAAATATTGATAACTCTATGGCAAATTATTAAATTATCTATACAATAAACGATGATATCCCCAATTTGAATTGTAGTATTTTCAAGTAATTCTATATTATAAGTTTCTCCGTCTTTTAGTGTAGGCAACATACTATTACCCTTTGCTAAAATAGTCATATGTATCACTATCCATTAATAATAAAATATAATAGTTTATAATTATATATAGTAACTATTTGTGATTTGCATAAAAATAACTACAGATAATTTGTTTTATTGTCTATATTTTAGCACCGCAAAAATATATTGTCAATAGACATATATTTTTTGTTAAAATTAAAATAATATAGTCATTATTACTTGTAAAAATGCCAAAAAAACCCATCGTTTTTAACAATGGGTTTTTCAAGTATTTTTACATATTTACTATAAATTTTGAAATTGTCTGAATTTCGTTTTCTTGTATTTTTTTTAAGAGCTTTTCTGCTGTCTCAAGTGACAACCGTTGTGTTATTTTCCATTTAATTAAGAGATTTCTCAAATTTAAGGCTTGATTGCAAATCTCATCAAATGATTTTTGTAATTCTTCATCAGAAGATAATATATCCAATTCAAACAATAATCTGATACGGATGGCATTAGCTAATGCGTGTTCATAAAGCAAAGAAAAATCTCTGAAATCTATATTTTTATTTTTTAGACTATCAAATAATATATTATAGCAACAACTTCCATAGGTACGATCATCTATCGGACTGATCTCACCTATCAAGTAATTTTGAAATTGGGATTTGATTTTTCCTTTTTGGAAGGGGAGCCTTGATATTTCCATAGAGGATTTTTTCTTAAAGAGATAAATTTTTTCGTCATCAAATATGCTATAGTCATAGTGATTCGTATACGCTTTCCAAAAATCACTCATTGATATTTCGCATGAAGAATAGGAGCCATTAAAGAAGTCTTGTATTAAATAGCTATTATTTTCGATATCAATACCATAAATCAAGCATTCATGATTTCGGTGATTTTTTTGGTAATAGTCCCGATCAAATGGAATATAAAAATGATCTAGAACAACTATAATATAAAAGCCTAATTTTAAATAATGTGTAGCCATTTTCTGAAAATCTGTATTTTCTTTAAACATATTTTTTTCAAAAATCATTTTGTCGAGTAAAGAGCAGCGGTATATATTACATTCTTCTACATCCTTTTCAAAAAACAAAGCTTCGTCTACATCTTTTGCTGAATCATATCTAAGTTGGATAAAATTCCAGCAAAACCATTTTGAAAAATCACTATCGTTTTGTGGATTTCCCAAAATAGAAAAAAGATGTGCATATTCAGGATATGATTTGATAATGGGCTTATATGTAGCATTTTTAATCATAGAGAATTCCTCCTAGTAAAAACTTTATTTGAAAATATAATCCAAGGGCCGTACAATTATAAAACTTTACCCGTTAAAAATCATTTTTATCCACCATCCTATATATCAGTTTTTTCATTGGCTTCATCTAGTTGAGCTTGATATTTTTTCCCTACTTGAATAGACTCATTTAATATCGATCCTCGTATGACTATTTTGTTGCCATATTGTTTTCTTATATGATCTAAAGTCTGATCTAATTTACGAAATTTATCTTTCTTTCGATTTGGAAATAAGGTAAGTTGAACTTCATCACCATATGAAATATCCGTTAAAGAAATCCCTATTAGACGCAGGGGGAGTCTACTATTCCAAAGTTCAGATAATAGTTGTTTTGACACCTCGTAGACTTCTTTGGTTATGTCTGTTGACTCTAGCAACTTTTTTTGATGTGAATGATTTTTAAAATCATTTCCTCTAATAGTAACCCCAATACAGGAACTTCTCGCTTGATCAGCACGTATCCGAGCTGCAACACTCTCAGATAAAGATAAAAGAACTTTATTTGCTTCTGAAAAAGAAGAGATATCTTTTTCAAGAGTAGTGGAAACACTGTACCCCTTTGCTTTTTCGGGTTCTGACAATACTGGGGAAGGGTCTATCCCATTTGCGTAATTCCAAATTTGTTGTCCGAATTTTGTTCCTAAGATTAACTGAATATGAGTTATATTAGAAATTGCTAAATCTCCAATTGTATGGATGCCAATTCTATTTAATTTTTCTACGCTATGATATCCAACGGAAAATAATTCTCCTACAGGTAAAGGCCACATTTTATGTTTGATTTCTTCCGGGAAAAGAGTGTGGACTTTATTTGGCTTTTCGAAATCACTTGCCATTTTTGCTAAAAGTTTATTCGTACTGATTCCTACGTTGACAGTAAATCCTAATTTAGAATAGATTGTATCTTTAATCTCATAGGCAGTATTGATAGGATCAGGATAAATGTTACAGCTTCCGGTCATGTCAAGAAAACATTCATCAATCGAAAACTTTTCAAGAATCGGAGTATATTGTCTACAAATATTCATAAATGCTTTAGAGCTTTTTTCGTATAAGCCGAAATCGGGCTTCGCCAAGAACAAATCAGGACATTTTTGTAAGGCCATACCAACTGGCTCGCCTGTTTTTATACCACATTGTTTAGCTGGAATTGATTTTGCTAAAACTACCCCGGTTCGTTTGTCCCTATCACCGCCAATAATAGCAGGAATCAAACGGATATCCTCTTCACCTTTAGATACTCGTTTGGCGGCTTCCCAGGATAAATAGGCGCTATTTACGTCAATGTGAAATATTAACCGTTCCATTTTAAACCTCTTGATCTACATTAGCGATATTTTTTATCTGTAGAATTATTCCTGCTGCACTATTAAAGGAAAACAAATAGAGCTTTTTCTCTATGAAGTGGCAATATTGCCACCATACAAATCTTTGTTTTTTCGATATTCCCGGACGTATCGGAAATAGGTATTAGAAGTCAAATTCAACATACGCATAAGCTCTGTACTTTTCAGCTCGCCACGTTCTACCTTTTGATATTCTTCAGCAAACGCTTCTTTTGTCATAATTCGGGGACGGCCATAGTCTCCCCATTCGCCACGATCTTTTTTTGCCTGGATTCCTTCACGCTGCCGCTTTTCTTTTCTTTCCAATTCAGCTTGAGCCTGCATGGAGTACAATTCAATGATAATCTCATTCACGGTCTCTATTACCAGTTTATACATCGTGTCAGAAATATCAGAATACTCTATTGTCGTTGTGGGAATATCTAGGAACATCACCCGAATATTGTTATTTTTGAAATACTGAAGCTCATTGGCGATTTCTCTTTTATTTCTACCTAGGCGATCCAATTCATGAAGAATTAAAGTATCTCCTTCACGTAAGACATCTTCTTTTAATACGGTATATCGAGGTCGATCAAATTTTTTTCCACTTATCACGTCCACATAGATTTTTTGTAAAGGATAATTTCGCTCATTACAAAAGTTTTCGATCCCTGCGATTCCTCGATCTTCTTTCTGTCCCTTTGAGCTTACCCGGTGATAGCCATAGTACATAATAGAGTCTCCCATCTGCAACTGCTAAAAGGTATAGTTTTATTTTTGATACTATCAATATTCTGATTATATACTTTTTGAAACTAAAAATCAACTTTATAGATTATCTACTAAAAAGTATACTTTTTAGTAGATAGTGAATTATATTGATAAATACCATAAAGTATTTTATAAGATACAATACTAAATAAAAAACGCATCCTATTAGATGCGTTTTTTATTTAGTAGATCTTTTTTCATAAAAGTGAAACAAAAATATGTCGAATAAATTCAAAATATGTTATAATATATTTATAACATAAATAATATACTTTTTAGGAGGATTATTAGATGAAATCAACTTATAGTGTGCTTCGATTATTTGGTATTACTCATAGATTTCGTGGCTGCCGCATTGCAGAAGAGGCCGTAAATATTGTGATAAAAAATGAGAATAGTCTAAACAATATAACTTGCGAAGTATATTCTGTTATAGCCAAAGAGCTAAACTGCACCTGGCACGCAGTAGAACGAAATTTACGCACAATTATTTTACACGCATGGAAGGAAAATAAAAGTTTGCTTATTGAAATAGCTGGATACCCAATAGATTCTCCGCCAACTGCATCTGAATTTATAGAAATCTTGGTTAATCTACTGAATAACAAGAAAAAATTAAAAGAAATGGATGACACAAGAAACAGATGTTTAAATAGCGAATAAGTCCACATACTACTAATTAAAAAAGATTGATATTTTTACCGTCTTTTTCAAATAAAAACAATTTAATAGGATTTGTCTTATTTTGTTTTTTGGCCATAATAAGCATTTGGTCCATGTTTCCTTTGAAAATGCTTTTGAAGCAGCATCTGTGGCATCAGCTGCGCAGCGCCATTTTGAAGCATTTGCGTATGAAAGGCCATCATCGCCACTTCTTCCAGAACCACCGCGTTATGCACCGCTTCAAAGGCATCCATTCCCCAAGCGAAAGGGCCGTGATTTTTGACCAAAACCGCCGGGATCTCCTGGGGATTCTTCCCTTCAAAGGCCTCAATTATCACTGTTCCGGTTTCCTTTTCATATTCCCCTTCAATTTCCTCCCGGGTCATATCCCGAGTGCAGGGGATCGCATCCGCGAAGTAGTCCCCGTGGGTCGTCCCCAAAGGCGGAATCTCTAACCCGGCCTGCGCCCAGGAGGTCGCCCATCTGGAGTGAGTATGGACGATCCCACCGATCTGAGGAAAAGCCCGGTACAATTCCAAATGGGTAGGAGTATCGGAAGATGGGCTGTACTCCCCTTCCACC
>CALWNT010000198.1 GCA_944382885.1 uncultured Clostridia bacterium
TGGCTTACTGGTACTTCCCCCGGAGCTGCTGCCACTACCTGGTTTACTGGTGCTTCCCCCGGAGCTGCTACCACTACCTGGTTTACTGGTGCTTCCCCCGGAGCTGCTACCACTACCTGGTTTACTGGTGCTTCCCCCGGAGCTGCTACCACTACCTGGTTTACTGATACTTCCCCCGGAGCTGCTGCCACTACCTGGTTTACTGGTGCTTCCACTGGAACTGCTGCCACTACCTGGTTTACTGGTGCTTCCACTGGAACTGCTACCACTTGACTTTTTTTTCGCAGAACTGGAAGTCTTACTACCGGAAGAGGTTGTACCTGTACTTTTAGATGAACTTGTCTTGTCACCATTTTCTTCTGTCCCTGAAATCGTTACGGTCTCTCCATTGGGGAGCTTAACGGTTTCCTCTGAAGTTTCCTCATCTGTTCCAGAGTTGTCGTTTCCTGCTTCTGATCGATCAGCAGTGACACCGTTTAATCTACTTGTTTCTGCTGATTTTTCAGCTTGATCTTTTCCGCACGCAGAAAAAGAAAGCAGCATCGCAACTACAATTGCAACAGACATCCCCCTTGTTAAGAACTTTTTCATGTGCTTTGTCCTCCTTGTGTCTTGTGTGCAGGTAAAATATTCAATTTTTATATCTCAATCTCAGCCGGTTAAAAGGCCGATAATTGTGACCTACTCATTATAGTCAAAATTTAACTGTCTGGAAAATTTTTTGCTCAAAATAAAGAGCGATACGGTGTGCAATAACAAATAGGTGAATATTTATCACCTATTCGATTATCTCTTTATTCGTTTTTCTTTCTATCAAAATTGACCCGATTTTGCCAGTAAATATCTACTGTTGATGAATTATATAAAGCGGATAATATATAACTCCGAAAATTTTTAATTTCCGTTTCCGTCCTAGTTATTTGATTGATCACATACTCTATATTTTCATAGTTTAATTTTAAAAATTTTGCTTTAACAATTTTTTGTAAAATATTTTGTCTATTTATCCGAATAGTTGGCGTATCAGCCATTACACTATCTAATATATAATTATAAACAATCTCTGTCAACCCTTTATTTTCTGGGTAACGTTCAATTAAAACATCGTATTCTATATTTTCCTTGATAATTTGCGCATAAATTTCCCATTCCTGTTGTATTTTTTCTATGGGAAGAGATTGACTAGGCTGTTGTTTTACAGCCCTTTTCTCTTTTTCAATCGAAACAGATGATTGAGATTCCATATCTTCCGAATCTCTCACAATAGCTTTTACATTCTTTAACGACTCTACTTTTTTCGATTCGTTAATGCGTTTAACACATAGTTTTTCCTGTTCCCGGTGCTCTTTATTCTGCTGTGCTCGAACTGCTTTCTGAGTCTGAACTGCAACACGACAGGCCATTTCCTCTTTTCCACGTTCTTCATCCGGGAATTCGTTAAGGTAATAAATATTTCTGGAAAAACGGCCTTTTTCTTTCTGTTGTTCCACGGTAATATAGTTATATTTTATCAGCTCGTGAATATATTTCTGAAAAGGGTTAATACTGATCTGTAGATGGTACAAAATATCTGCACGTTTTGGAAAAGCAGATGAGCCAGCACCAGCAAAAGAACAAAAATAGGCATACAAAGCCTTTGCTTTATATCCCAGCCTAGGATCGATCATTACAGCTTTTGGAATATTGCCATATCCTAAAGACCTAATACCTTTAACAACAAGCTGATCCTCCGTACCGTTCGGCAGCTGTTTTTCGGTATAGTCTTTGATTTTTTGAGTCAATTTTTTAGGGCGAGAAATAATGGTATATGTATTGGGAAATGGATAAACAGTTCCTCGCTTAATAGAGATATAATCGTTGCTTGTCAATTCCCGCAGGCAACGATAATAAGCGTAAATCCCTATGCCTAAGTCCGATAATATTTTTTCCCTTCGTGGAAAAGCGGAAGATCCGTTTGCATAAGAACAGAAGTAAGCGTATACAGCTTTAGCTCCAATTGATAATTCGGTGTCTAACATTACCAATTTCGCAATAATACCAAACCCTTTTCGATCAATTCCTTCTACTCGAATAATATCGGCAATCTGCTGCTCCGGCACAAAGCTCACCTCGCTTTCGTAGAAAAATAAAAAATCCGTGTGAAGCTACATTTCCTCACACGGATAAACCGATCTAAATAGTATGTAAAGAATCCACAATGTTATGATAAAATAGGTCTCTATACGTCAATTCCTGAAGAAAATTCATAGAAATGTATTACGATTCGTAATACGTTTTGCTTGACAAACAGCAAAATTTAACCTATAATGAAAACATAAATTGTGGTACATCTATTGGGTTGGGAAATGTATCACAAGAAATACGGTAACTCCAATTACTGTATTTCGCAGTTCCTAAGATAATGGGAAAATATCCTAGAAACTGTTTTAACCTTGTCCTTATTATATAGCATATTGTTAAAATTTGTCAAGGGCAAGGCTCAAAAAAACTAAGGGTAGCGATTAGCTACCCTTTTTTTCTGCTTAATTTTAATTTTCAAAATTTTTAATTTAACTAGGGATAACGCGGTTTTTGCAAATGCTGAATCCGCCATTTTTTTGTAAATTTTTACTTGTTTTATAATCAATCGAATCAATCATATCCTAGTTTTACGGTATGGAGGTTATAAGATTGGACATGATATGACTGATTATTATAACTAAATATTACTGTTATTTTTTAGATTGTTATTTTTAAGTTGTACTAATTTTGGATGATCTGATTTTTGATATATGAGAAAAAGATATTCTGTTTTACGATATACTGAAAAATGATACACGGTATGATGTATTAAAAAATGATATACGGTAATGATGTGCTAAAAAATGATACACGGTATGACGTATTAAAAAATGATACACGGAGAATAGGCTATCAATAAGTGTGGAGAGATATGATAATAAGAGTGCGCCTATTACGCCTAATTGGCTATTGCTTTATCAGATATATGAAGATATGTTGAATTTGTATTTAACAAGAACAGGTAGCTATAAGGGACTTATTCTGATCTTTAGTACAGATAATCGATCTTTAGTCTTTAATTTTGAATTACAGATAGACTCTAAAATAGAGAGGTGGCAATATTGCCACCTTTCGTTTAGTTTGCAAATAAATGGATAAATAGCATAGTTTTTAGAAAAAACGAGATTATAGTTTTTGAAACTGTAGTGTTAATTTACTAAAAATAAGGAGTGGCAATATTGCCACTCCTTATTTTTAGATTATTTAAAATTGTAAGTGTTACTTGTCAGTTGAGAATTTGTACCATCTCCATTAAAACGATGGATGATATTTATTTGATTAGTTTTTGAGTCATAAGAGTATACCGTGTCCCAATCATTGGTGGATGAATTTTTTTCTCCACTGTCTTTTAAATCCGGACTCAGTAGAGTAACAGTATAGGGGCTGTTGTCAATAGTAATCTTGGTACTTTTTATTTTATCCGTTTTCAGACTGTCTTTTTTTGTATTTAAAGAAACCTCAATAACCCGATGTTCTCCGGTGCTTTCAGGAGATTCAATAGCAGTTACTTCTACTTCATGTTGGGCAGATTCAGTAGTCAACTGCACTTTTAAATCGGAGCCAGGTTGTGTGAGAAAAATGACGACAGTTACAATAATAGCAATGAGGATAACACATATTAGAATTAAAATTTTTTTGTTTAACTTATTCATAAGATCAATCTTCCCTTTCTAGTTCCTTTATATTCTTTCTTTCTATAGTTTTATTTGAGTAATATTTTTGACAATATTCTTGGATAGGATTTTCTATAGAAATTTGTTTTTTTAATACATGTGGTTCAATGAGCTTGGTGTATCTTGTATGAATCATTGTTTCATAAAATTCCTTTTGAATGTCAGAAAGATATGGAGTCTGTTCAAGTACAGAGTTGATCGTTGCAAAATTAACACTGTCAGCAATTTTAACTAAAGCTGCTTTGGCCTGCAAATCAGAGGTTTGATTGTAAAATTCATGATATTTAATTTTTTGCTTCGTTCTTTTATTCAGGAATGCGGACTGAGGAAAGACAAATATTCTTTTGTCAATTTCTGACTTGGAAGATAAAATATCTCTCATAGCACGTTCGGATAGAGCTGGATATAGGCAGGAACCACAATCGTAAATAGGGGCCAAAATCATTGTACCAGCTTGACTGTCATTTAAAAAACCCCAGTTACCAGAATGACGATCAAAATTGCCAAGTAAGGTATCTAATGCAAATGTGTCCCAGAAACGTTGTAAAAAAGAGGGATTATTTTTTAATTCGGGTAGAGAATGATAAGTTTGTAATACACTTTCCAAAACAGGATGCCTACCAGACATATCACTGTCGATATCGGCATTTTGGATCATATTGAATTTTACTAGTCGCTGATTGCTGTTCGTAAAATCTTTGCAAGCTACTACAATTTTTCCTTTGCTTGTCCCTAAAATGGTTTCTTGAGCCGAGACATCCGGTATTTTTAGAGCGTTTATAATATGGCAACTTATATATTCAGAAAAAGAACTGTTTGAATACTCTGTTTGTAAATCATTTTTGATATTAGTTTTAGCCGGGTATTTTACCATGTAAATATTGTCATTGTACTTAACCGAATACTTTTTAGCAGCTCCGTCATAATATTCATTGGCTATTGGTAAAGAGTCGAAGTCCATAGATTTCACGATCCTTTCACAGAGGTGGCAATATTGCCACTTTGTTTTTAGAAATTCTTTTGAAGCTGGTGAATGTATTCGAGATACTTCATACAGGCTTGTCCGGTAAGCCCGGAAACGGAATAGTCATTATCTAGATTTTTATTTTTTTCAGCGATAAAATGAATTAAAATTTCATATGTTGATTTTGAAATATAGACTTGTTTCCGGCTTTTTCTTTTTTCTCCCGGATTATTATAAAACCTATATTTTTCTT
Organism: uncultured Clostridia bacterium; assembly: GCA_944382885.1. GTDB lineage: Bacteria > Bacillota > Clostridia > Oscillospirales > Ruminococcaceae > Massiliimalia. The sequence goes on from CALWNT010000198.1 coordinate 4,952, forward strand.
TTACATACGGTAAGTCATTTTTTATAAAATACAAGATTGCTTGTTCTGCGATATGTGAATAACTGCGGCCGGAAACAGTTTTAAATTCTTCTAACAGAGCCAATTCTTCTTCGGGAAAAAACACTTGAATTGATTTTTTATCCATTTTTTTCTCCTTTCAAATAATAGGTGGTATGCTACCGCTATAATTTATTTGAATCTGCCCACTTTTCATATTCAGACTTTAGCCAAAGCATTTTTTGATGGATAGCTTCATGTGTTTGACAGTCAATATATGAAGAAACAATTCGATTGTTAAGATTTCTTTCTTCAATGAAATAATGGGCAAAATTATCCTTGGAGATTGGAAAACTACCAATTGAAGAAGAAAAAGAGATCTTTATAATATTGTTATATTCATGACGCTTGGTATAAGTGCACAGGTGATTTCCACTTTCTGACTTTTCATATCCTAGCTCTTGAAAAAGAGAATCGATTTCTTGTTCGGTCATTTTAACTTTCCTCCTTTTAGGACCAGGTGGCAATATTGCCACCTGGCCTATTTTGATGTTATGCATGCTTATTTTTTATTTCGGTGATCAGCCTGTTCTAGCACTTTATAAATTTTGGAAAGATTTTTTTGGATAGCTTCCTGAGCAGCAAGCACCTTTTTATATTCTGTCTGCTTTAGAACGATACTTCCGTCTTTTACAAAAGATTCAGGTGCAGAGCTTTCCATTGTCCGTAGTAAATTATCTAGCTCACTCTGAGAAAATAGATAGGTGTCATTTGATAAAGACGCCTTTTTCTTTTCTTCTTTTTTTTCTTTTGAAAACTCTGTGACATGAGATACACTGAGATCAGCTGCATTTTCGTTTTTGGATAATAGTTCTTTTTGATCTTCTGGATCGAGGTGAGCGATTGCGCTGGCTACGGTTAAGGACATATTATTGCTGATAGCCCGTTCTAATTCTTCTGTCTTATTGTTTTCAATGTAGGTCAAATCACGAATAGTTGATTCTGATACTCCCATCGAGTTTGCTAACCAGGTTCGGCGGCTTTCCGTTGCAATCCCGTTTTCTTTCATTTCACTGAATACTTCATCAGCTAACCGCATAATTTCCAATTTATCTTCTAAGGTATTGTTTCTGACTTGTATATTCGTGTTAAGAAGCGCCCATTTTTCTTTTGCTTCATCACTGATGTTTAAGTTGATGTCAGATAGCTTTTTAATTTTACATGGCAGAAACCGATATTCGTCATGGCCCTCTTTCACCAACTTGGCGCAAGCAATTTTACGCCTATGTCCTGCCAAAATTTTGTATCTGCCATTAGTGGAAGGAATGACAACTAGGTTATGATCTAATCCGTTTTCCAAAATAGATTCTGCCAGCTCGTCTATATCGTCTAAAGACATATTTTGGTTGTTATCATTGTTATCCAGCAAATCTATAGAAAGTTTTACAATATCTGATGCTTCTTCAGATTTTTTTAATTCTTTACTGACCTCACTCAAAAGGCCGTCTCCGAGCTGAGTCTTTTTTAAAAGATTGAATTTGTTTGCCATATGAAATCCCCCTGTTTTTAATATTTCGCTACGATATAATCTACTAATTTACGATAATCAACACTGGCATTGGCACTGGAAGCGTAGTCTGATAATGCTCGATGTTCATAGGTCATTTCTTCAGCTTTCACACTTTTTCTAATTTGAATATCAATGTATAAATCCGGCATTACGCCAGACATAAACTCTCTAATCTGTTTTCCCAGTGAAAGGCGAGTGTCCCATTGGACAAAAAAGCAGCCTGCTATTTTTAATTTGGTGTTGTAACTGGAAACCGTTTGAATAAGATTTCGAGCGATACAATATCCGGCAATTCCCCAAAGATCACATTTTAATGGAGTAAAAACATAATCCGCCAGTACTAGGCCGTTAATGTTAATAATGTTGATTGATGGAGATAAATCTAGAATACAATAGTCATAATCATTTGCTACTTTATCAAGATGCTGCTTTAGGCGAAATTGTTGCGGTGTTCTTATATCAGCTTTCATTTTTTCTTCAATTTCAGCCAAATCCAAAAAGGCCGGAAGAATATCAAGATTTTCATAAGAAGTCTTTTGAATGACCTTATGTACGTCTAAATCAGGATTTACTAATAAATCTCCTATAGTGTAGTCGTATGCTTTTAAGACATTTAGATCGTTTTCTACGAAAACTTTTTTTAATAGAGTTAAAATATTGACATCTTTTAAGGCAAAAAGCGAAGTGGAATTACTTTGTGGGTCAAGGTCTACCAATAAGACTTTTTGTTTTTTTTCTGTAGCTAAAATGTGTGCAATGGTTGTAGCGGAAGTGGTTTTACCGACACCGCCTTTGACATTAAAAAGTGCATAGGTTTTCATAAAATTACATCCTTTCTGTTTTCCTGTTATAATGATTATACACTATAAAATGTATAATGTCAACACTGAATCCATAATAATTGTAATAATTTTTATAATCAAAATAAAAAAGAAAAATGTCAAGTGGCAATATTGCCACTTGCTAATTTTCGCTTAAAAAATCTCAAAAATCAATTGACATTATACTGCAAATAGTGTACAATATAAGAGTAAGGAAAACAGAAAGGATGTATAAAAATGTTTGACAAAGAATTTTACCCGACTCCCCCAGACTTAATTGCTAAAATGATAAAAGGTGTGGACTTAGACACGGTACGTTATGTTTTAGAACCTAGTGCCGGGAAAGCGGATATTCCTACCTTTTTATCAATAGCCAAAGAATATATCTATGATAGATGGAGATATAGAAATATGGATATGTCAAAACAGGAAATCATGGATTATATTGTTGAGCATGATGTAGTTGATAAAATGCGATCGAGTTCAGAAATAGGTCACCAATACTACAAAGATTATTTAGATATTGATTGTATAGAAAGGGATCATCATTTAAAAGCGTTGATTGAAAATCGAGGTTTTCGTGTGATAGCTTCAGATTTTTTAAAATTTGATGGGGATAAAAAGTATGATTTAATTATTATGAATCCTCCTTTTTCCAATGGTGATGAACATTTGCTTCATGCAATTAAAATAGGTAAAAAATATGGGGGTCAAATTATCTGTTTGCTTAATGCTGAAACAATCAAAAATCCATATTCTAACAAAAGAAAAGATTTGATAAGACAACTTGATGAATTTGGTGCTACTTATGAATTTATAGAAAATGCCTTTTTGACGTCAGAAAGACCTACAGGAGTTGGAGTAGTAATTGTTCGTTTTAAAATTCCATCTCCCTTTGACAGCAGCCATTCTAAACTTTGGGATGAATTGCAGAATCAAAGTTTTGAAGCAGAAGAAGCTGATCCAATCACTGATCTTATAGACGAAGAATATCGCCGGCAAGAAGTGGAACTTTACAAAAAGGAATTAGAAGTTGGAAAACGCCTTATTTGTGAGTATAATGCTTTGCTTCCCTACCTTTCCTCTACTTTTAAGGCTGGAAAAAATGAGCCTATTTTATGGTTGTCAGTAGGATCAAACAATGATTATAGCTACAAACAGATTGATTTTAACCAGTATTTAAAAAAATTAAGATATAAATACTGGTATGAATTACTTCATAATCCTAAATTCATGGGGAATTTGACCTCAAATTTACGGCAACAGTATTTTGAAAGGATTACGGAGCTTTCTAATTTTGACTTTTCTTTCAGTAATATTTGTACCGTCCAAATTGACATATTAAAAAATATGGTTCAGGGGGTAGAGGATAAAATATTAGATTTATTTGAAAGCTTTACTTACCGTCATTCGACAGAATGTGAAAAAAATATTCATTATTTTAATGGATGGAAAACGAACAAAGCCTTTATGATCAATAAAAAGGTGATAATTCCCTATCTTAGAGCATGGGACGATATTTGGAAGAAATTCAAATATAACTATGAGATTTTGTCTTTCTTTAGTGATATTGAAAAAACATTAGACTTTTTAGATCAGGGTAGTACGATTGATTGTGTTAATATGGCAAACTTTTTTAATTACTATGAGGATTTACAGCAGACTAAAGGATTACATTTTAAATATTTTGATCTGAATTTTTATAAAAAAGGTACTTGTCATATAACCTTTACCAATGATGAAGTAATTAAAAAATTGAATATTTTTGGTTGTCAGAAAAAGGGCTGGCTTCCTCCAGCGTATGGGAAAAAACATTACTATGAAATGACCGAGGAAGAAAAATCGGTTATATTAGAGTTTGACGGAAGTGAGTTTGAATATGAGAAAGTAGTACAAAATGCCGATAAATTTATCTTCGATACAAAGTCGAATCCGCTTTTAATAGCTTAAAAATAAAAGGGTGGCAATATTGCCACTTGCTGTTTTTTTATCCAAAAAGCCATAAAAACCTATTGACATTATACTGCAAATGGTGTATAATATAAAAGTAAGGAAAACAGAAAGGAGCATAAAAATTATGCAAAAATACCATGTTCAAATTTCAGAACTGTATCAAAAATCTATTTCAATCAAGGCAACTTCAAAGGAAGAAGCTTTGATTGAAGCTGAAAGACAGTATGACAATGGAGTTATTTTTATTAACCTTGCGGAAGATTTAACAAAACTAAATTTTGAGATTATTTCAGAAACACAAAATATACAGTCTTCCCTTGATAATACAAGTGGCAATATTGCCACTTGTGAGAAAGGAGAAAAATAAAATGATTGTTTTGTGGTGCCGGGTTGGTCTAGAACCTGAGTTAATAAAAATTGACGGAAGCTTAAAATCTATGCAAAAATTAGTTGGTGGACTAATTGAACCCGTATATTGTCTAGAGGAAAATGCGGTTTTACTGTGCAATGAAGAAGGGCTGGTTTTATCAATGCCGTTTAATCGCTTTGTCAATGAACAGCCTATTTTTGGAGATTTTTTTATTTGTGGTTTGGGCGAAGAATCCTTTATAGATTTACCGAAAAATTTTCTTTATAAGCAATATATGAACTTGGGTTATGATTCTCCTATTATTTCAATAGTAGTCAATCAAAATGTAGAATTTGAAGAGTCATTAGAATATTTACTTTAATTTCTTGGGGGAGCAGAAATTTTGTTCCCCCATAATAAAAAGGAGAGGAAGACAGATGAACAAAGTTTACGAATCATTTAAAAAATATCGTAGTGATATTCAAATGACACAAATGGAATTAACAAAAGCAATGAATGTTTTTATCAAAGATAAAAATTTACCATATGATCCAAAAAGATTAGATGGTTGGCTTTGTGACTGTTGTGACGGTGGAAAATTTATTTTGCTTCCTTTGGAAGATGAAGCCGTTCAGGGAGGACGGAAAAGATATATGCAGTGTCAAATTTGCGGATGTTATTCGCACTTATAAAAAAAGAACCGGTACAAAAATTTGTACCGGTTCTTTTTTTACCTTATATTTCCACTTGCTATTGTTCCTTAAATTTCAGTACAATAAGATTACAAGGGGGAATGAAAATGGAAAAATATTATACTGTAGTTGGAGAAAATTATATCAATGCGTTTGAACTGGATCACCAAAGAATGAAAAAACGAGATCAGTTCGTATATGATTTTTTTTAACGAAATAACATTTTAGGAGAAAGCTATATGGTTTGTGGTACAAGAGCCAGAAATATTCCATTAAACAAAGACTCCAAAAAATATATAGAATTACATATTGAAGATAGAAAAGAAAATCGGGATTTGTTTGTCGATCAGTTAGAACCATCAAGATTTGTTGGTTTCTGCCAGTTCAAAAATAATACCGAGATTCTGGAAAGATTCAGGGATGAATGTGTAAAAAATAAAATCGTTATAAATTAGGAAAAAGCCAAACCTTCTGAATGGTTTATAGATATACTTGGATGTCACACACAAAAGTTTCAAATTGCAGGCCAATATTATCTGTTAGTGAATACTGATGAACTTGATAATTTACCAATCGTTCCAAAGGGAAATGGTTTGTTGGAAATTAGTATGGATGAATATTATGAAGCTATGTGGGGAATCTCAGAAGACTAATATTTTCAATTTTAAAAGGCAATATCGGCCGATATTGTGGCGTATAAGTGGTTAAGGGTATAAATAAAAAAAGATGCGGATGAAAATAGAGGGCTTAAAAACGATTTTTCGAGGGCTGAAGACTTTTCCTTATTTCAAAGGGCGTAGCCCTTTCGTTTTTGCGACAGCAAAAACGAGATTGGTTTTCTATTCGTGGCAAACATAGTTTGTGCGAATAGAAAAGAGCATAAGGGGGTTTTGTCCCCAACCTTCGGTTGTGGAATCCGGCAAAGCCGGATAAACCCCTATTTATGCTCTTATTTTTGTGGGTACAAAAATATCAAAATGTGGTACACTTGTAATACATTTTAATTGACTTTTTCCACCGGAGATATTATCATATATTATATACAGTTGCTGATGAACTTAGTTAGTCCTTAAAAGAGCCGCTTCAGGCCGGACAATGTGTATAGGGATCACAACAAAAAAACTAGAGCTGATAGGGCCAATAACAAGTTTGAGACAGAATCCGTTATTCGGATTGTTTCGTATTTGTTATTGGCCTTTTTTGTTTAGGTGGCAATATTGCCACCTAAACAAAAGAAAGGAGGAAAACTGATATGAAGAATTATCATAACGAATTAAAAATAAGAGGAATTGATCCGGCGGTAATAGCGAAAATAGATCATATGGTAGAGAGTTCTCCTGTTTTTCATTCCAGAAATGCGTATTTGAAACATTATATCGAAACTTTGTCAGTGCTAAATGTTTTACAAGAACAAGAAGATAAGTATACTTCTCTAATAGACACCATTGTATTAGCTTTAACCCATCAGTCACAAAAATTAGATCGGGTCTTGTCTATGTTGGAAGGGATAAAAAGAGATGGCCAAGAAGAGTAAATCATTTAGACTTAATCCGGATACGATAGACTTTTTACAAGATTATGCAACCGCGAATCACATCAGCGAAGGACAAGCAATAGAAAAGTTGGTTGAAAAGTATAAATCAGGATTAAATATGAAACAGGAAATTGCTGAAGTAGTTTCCGAAATTTTTGCAGAAGAAAATAGAAAGACCTTTACGAGAATAAGGCTGGCATCCTCTACAGCTGATAAAAATATCCAAATACTTATGGAGATGATGAACACTTTGCTAGTAGTAATAGGAGCTTCAGAACATGCCTATACTTCCAGGATATCTAAAACAAAGACCTGGGAACAATGTGAGGATGTGGTAAAAATGAGGATCGCAGAATATAAGCAAAAGAAGGATAATCAAAGGAGCAAATGATTATGACCGTTAAAGCAGGAGTAGTTTTAGTAACTGAGTTTGTAGAGCCAAACAATGCTGTTTTTAAAAATTATATCAACTATATAACCCGAAGTAATGCTGTGCGAAATGAAAATATTGATAAGTATGTAATTCCTTCTTTAGATAAAGATTTGCAGGATTTTAATGGATATATTGATTACATGGGAAATTCTAAGAAAACTACGGAACTGTTTACAAAATCAAAGGAACGGTTGTCTTTAGAAGAAAAGTCAGAATTGCAACATATTTTTCAAAAGGCACAAGATAACGGTAGTTTGATGTGGCAAACTGTAATTAGCTTTGACAATCGGTGGCTGATAGAAAATAATCTTTTGGATTCAAAAACCCATCTTCTGAACGAGAGTAAAATAAAAGAATACTGTCGTGGAAGTATTGAAAAAATGTTACAGTCTGAAGGGATGGATAAGAATAGCCTTTGGAGTGCTGCTATTCACTATAACACAGATAATATTCATATTCATGTTGCGACAGTACAACCTATGCCTTGTCGTGCAATGAAGGTATTAAAAACGGTACAGGTACAAAACTCTTGGCTAAGGGAAAAAGGAATTATCACAGAGGATATTATGAACCAAGTAGAATTCGGGAAAAAAATAAAGGTACATAATTCCCAAAGAAAGGGCGATCTCTATTTGAACCTGTTAAATGATGTGTTGACCCAATTGAAACAAGATACTCAAAGTAACTATAAGTTTGGCGATTATATACTCATCAATCCAAATGGAAGTATTGATCTAACATATTATGGGGATTCGACAGAATTTCCTCCGATGATAAAATTTATAGGAAAAACAGTATCTCAAAAAGGCAAATTTAAGCAATCATCCATTGACTCTGCCAAAAGTTTTATTGTAAATCGGGCTTTAACTCAGAGCAAGAATAATCAAAGACTCAATGATCTGATTAAAATCATATTTGTCAAGGATTTGAAGGAGACTGCTTTAAATAATTTAAAAAATTTGCCGGAGCTGCATCGGCTTTATGATGACATCATTGATAAGCTGCCGGCAGACAAGAAATTATGGCAATATAATCGTAATGTACTGAATCCGGTACGAAAGGACATAGATCATTTTGTGGATAGCTGGATCAAGAAATACCATGAATCCGACTTTCAGGAGTTACTGCAAGTGTTAAAGAAAGAAGAAAAAATTTATCAGAAAGCGTATGGTGGCCAAAAAAATAATTTTGTGAAAAATCAAATTCATGATCTATATGCCAGACTTGGAAATATTGTTTTGAAAAACATAAAAGAGCTTTTGAAAGAAGGTTTTGTCCCAGATCGGATTCCTGAAGACCAATTAGAAGAATCATTTCAAGATATAGCAGCATCCATTGAAAAGCAATATGAAAAAAATTATGAGAAAAAGGAGTACGGAAGTAGTGGTTCGCCTGCTTCTTTTAAGTATTCTAAAGAATATAAATTAGCAAGGAAGTATTTATACGGAACAAATCAGATTAAACAGGATCAGAAAAAAGCCTTTATCCTTCTCATACAAGAAGCGAAGAAAGGAAACTTACTGGCAAAATATGATTTGGCCTACTGTTATGATAAGGGGATAGGCTGTACTCAATCTTCTGAAACAGCCTTTTCATTATATCAGGATGTGTTATCTGAACTGGAGAATGAAGCTGATAAGCTGATAGATTCACATAATGAAAAAGAAAAATCCAAAGTGTCGTATCTTAATTATCGTATTGGTAAGATGTACTATTATGGACAGGGGACAGAAATAAATTATGAGAAAGCCTTTCGGTATTTTTCTTTAGGAGAAGATCAGGGGCTGAACTCAGTTTTTTCTAAATATTATCTTGGTAAAATGTATGAAAACGGAGATTTTGTCAAACAGGATGAAACGAAAGCGTTTGAATATTATTTGGCTGCTTCAGCTTCATCACCTTTTGCAGCTTTTAAAACAGCGCATATGTTAGAAAGAGGACAAGGAACGGAAATTGATGAAGCGAAAGCGCAGAAGTTATATCAGTTGGCATTATTTTCTTTTGAAAACATGATAGAAGAACGCCCTAATGACTTTTTAGAGTATAGAGTAGGACAAATGTATTTAGATGGTAAAGGAGTAAAACAAGATATTGAAAAGGCAATTTCGTTTTTAGAATTATCTTCAAAGGCGGGCAATGATATGGCAACATACACATTAGCAATGACATATATGAAAAATGGTAATTCGTCTCCTGAAATATTGAAAAAAGCGTTTGATCTTCTAAGCCAGTCGGCAGATAAAAATAAAAATTCTTTAGCCCAATACCAGTTAGGCCGGTTGTATTTAGAACAAAATCAACCGGAAAAAGCGATGGAATATTTACAAAAATCGGCCCAGCAAGGTAATCAATGGGCGCAGTATAAACTTGGTAATATCTATCTGGATATGAGGAACGTAGATCAGGGAATTAGTTATTTAGAAAAATCAGCAAAAAATAATATTGCGGCTAATTATAGATTAGGAGTATTTTTTTCGCAGAATGAGGAATATTTTGATTTTGAGAAAGCAGAGACTTATCTAAAAAAATCAATAAGTAACAATTTCAGTGCTGCGGAATATCAGTTAGGATCATTGTATCTGTTGAGTAGCAGTCTTCAGGATATACAACGTGGAATCCAATACCTAGAACAAGCAGCTCAAAAGGAAAATAGTTTTGCACAATTTAAACTTGGGAAAATTTATTATTATGGAAATGATTTTATACAACCTGATAGAAATAAAGCGAAGGAATATTTTAATGCAGCCGCTAAGAATGGAAACATCTACGCTCAAAACTTTTTAGAAAATATAAAAGATGAAAAAAGGGAAAAGGGGAGAAAACAACATTCTTTTAGATTTTTTTCATTTCATGAATTAAGAAATAATTTTTATAATCTATTACATAGTATGGGTGCAGAATATAAGACTAGGCAGAACTATCTGAACCAACAAGCCTATCAAAAGTTACAAGAAGAAATGACGAATCAGACATTAGAATATGAAGAATAAGGGTGGCAATATTGCCACCCTTATTTTATAGATTTAGTGTAAGGTACATTTCGTCCACATCATTTCTGGTTATTCCAATGTATCTACGGGTTACTCGTTCGCTCGAATGATTCAAAGCCTCACAAATAAGTGCAATAGGATAACCTTCCTGGTAGGCCCAATATCCCCACGTCTTTCTCATTGAATGGGAACCTAAATTTTCTTTAACTCCAACAGCAACGCCAGCTTCTTTAATGATTCTTAGTGCCTGAAATCTGGTGATTGGTTGATTGATACCTTTTTTACTCAAAAATAAATATTGATTTCGGCTAGTTGGTTTGTAGTATGAAAGATATTCTTGGATCGCATTTTTTAAGTTTAGGCTTACTGGAAAAGTTTTCATTTTGCCACTCTTTTTTTCTTTAACTTCAATAAATTCAGGAATATTCTTTCCATCCCATATATGGTGTACTTTCATCTCTAAAATATCAGATATTCTTAGGGCAGAAGAAATGCCTATTGTAAATAAAAAATAATTTCTAATAGACTGTTTTTTTAAAAATAGCTTCATAGCTTTAATTTTTCTCTTGTCTCTAATAGGTTCTACATAATTCATTGTAATCCTCCTAATGTAACATAATTATTTTAATATACTATTTTGTTACATTGTACACGCAAATAGAGGAATAAGTTGCTCCGATCCCGAAGATTACAGCCTTTATCCAGTATTCGTCAATGTCACAGAATGTAATTGTGTGACTTCAGAATTTGAAAGGTGGGACTATCATGAGACAGAAAATCTATCATACCTGTAAGAACAAATTGATGGAAATTGATTCTGATACCACTTTAGTGAACTGTATCGGATATTGTCGAAAATGTAAAAAAGAGGTCATGATAGATGTTATAAAGGGAACCTTAGTTGGACTTAAAGACCTTGAAAGAAAGGAAGTGGAATGTCATGATAAAACAGAAACTTAAAAAGATACTTTCGTTAGTTCTGGTCTTTGCGATTACTTTTCCAATTGTCAGTACAGCATTAAGTAATTTTGCCTTTGCAGCAGTAATAAAAGATGTCTATACCGTAGTTTATCCCAGATGGAATGACTCAAATCAAAACGGCTGGGGACATCCAGAATTAACGCTTTTAAATGGCTGGGAGATTCCAGCTTCCTCCAATATGCTACTGCGTGCAATGGGGAGTTATTATGACAATATCTGTTATTGCATTGAGCCGGGAGTACCGGAACATAGCGGAAATTCACTGGAACAAAAGGGGGAAGATTTTTGGGAATACTATCCTCCGGATTACAATGATACATTAACTCCGTTTGATATTAAGGCATATATCGGACGAATCATCCAGTATGGGTATTTGGGAAGCATAGGTTTAAACTGGGTATCCACTAACAATTCTCACATGGATAATCTAGGAAATGCAATGGCAACACAAATTTTGATTTGGGAAACGATTGTAGGGGAACGTGATGAAGATTTCAATAAAGTGGATGCAAAAGCCCAAGGAAAAAATAATGTGTTGGAATATGTCTCTACTAGTAACCCGGCCTATAGTGCCACTATAAAGCACTATAATCGGATCGTAACAGAGGTGAAGAATCACAAAAAAATTCCTAGCTTTTGTGGGAAAAGGGCTTCCTCAGCACAGGAATATGAACTTATCTATGACGGCTCTAAATATTCTGTGACGTTAACAGATACCAATAACGTATTAAGCAATTATGATTTTTCTTCTACTACGTCTGGTGTTACCTTTACTAAAAGTGGGAACAAACTTACCATCAGTGCAACGCAACCACCGACAGGAGAAATCAATATTGAAGCAGATAAAATTCAGAGTAATCGAAGAGCCTTAATTACCTGGTCGGACGGAACTGTAAATCCAGATAGTAATCAAATGCAGGATGTTGTAACTTACGGAGAGGAAGTTCATGACCCTGTTTTAGCCTATATGAAAGTCAGGGTTTCTACCGGGAATTTGAAACTAATTAAAACATCGGAAGATGGAAATGTATCAAATTTAAAATTTCAAGTTAAGGGAAAAAACGTTGATGATATTTATACAACCGGACAGGATGGAACATTCCAAATCAACAATTTAGAAGATGGAGAAAGCTACACCTTTACTGAAGTACAAACGCCAAATCAATATGTTCAACCAGCATCACAAACTGTTAAGGTACAAGCTGGACAGACGACGGAAGTACAGTTCTCCAATAAGCAGAAACGTGGTTCAGCCATGTTCCAGAAAACCGATCTTGATACTGGTAAAGAAATTGAAAGTAAAGATGGTGTTTTCACAATTTATGAGTGGAATAAAACCTCTAAAACTTATTCGAAGCATAGTAGTATGAAATATGATAGTGCCAAGAAGGGGTATGTGACAGCAAAAGATTTGATCGTAACAGCTCAGAATGAAGGTAAATTTAGGTGTGTAGAAGAAAAAGCACCAACTGGTTATATAAAGCCAACGAATCTCAATTATGACTTTACGATCACAGAAAATGGTGAAATGTTCCATATCAACAATGGAACGATCACCAACGAAATTCAGAAAGGGAAAGCAGCTATTACCAAAACGGATGTCGAAACCGGAAAGGGTGTGGCAGGAGCTGTTTATGGATTATATGCCAGAGACAACATTGTAGTAAATGGGGCGATCACAATCCCCAAAGGAACAAAAATACAGCAAGTCACGACCAATAGCAATGGGTATGCAATCTCTCAGGAATTAGATGCCGGAAAATATTACTGGAAAGAAATTACTTCTCCTTCAGGCTATGTATTGGACAAAAATGAATATGGTTTCACGATTTCTTATCAAGGACAGGATGTTCCGACTTACACGGTTCAGACTGAAGTAAACGATACCCCTCAAAAGGGACGCTTGCAAATCAATAAGACTGACTCAGAAACTGACAAAGCCGTAGCTGGTGCGGTATATGAGATTTATGCAAGAGATAATGTATCTTTAAATGGTGATATAAAGTACAAAAAAGGCTCTCTCGTTGATACTATTACCACGGCCAGCAATGGTACAGCATATTCCAAATATTTGTACTTGGGAAATTACTATGTCAAAGAGAAAAGCGTTCCGAATGGTTATGTTCTGGATAAAACGGAACACGATGTTTCGCTAACTTATCAGGGACAGACGGTTTCTGTCTTTACCAAGGAATTAGATGTTACGAATACCCCGCAGAAGGGCCGACTCCAAATCAATAAAACTGATTCCGAAACCGGGAAAGCCGTAGCCGGTGCAGTATATGAAATCTATGCAAGAAGCAATATTACGTTCAATGGTGAAATAAAATATAAGCAAGGTGCGTTAATCGATACTGTAACTACCGGTAGTAATGGCATAGCATATTCCAAATATTTGTACCTGGGAAATTACTATGTCAAAGAGAAAAGCGTTCCGAACGGTTATGTTCTGGATAAAGAAGAACATGATGTTTCCCTTACTTATCAGGGACAGACGGTTTCTGTCTTTACCAAGGAATTAGATGTTACGAATATCCCTCAAAAAGGAAGAATCCATTTAATTAAAGATGACCCTGAAACCGGAAAAGGAGTACCAGGTGCAGTTTACGAAATTTTTGCCAGAGATAATATTATTGTCAATGGCGAAACAAAAGTAAAGAAAGGCGCATTGGTACAAACGGTAACAACAGATAAAAATGGAGAGGCAAATTCTGAATATTTGTATTTGGGAAACTATTATGTCAAGGAAAAGACTCCCCCTGATGGATATGTCATCGACAAAAATGAATATGATGTACAGCTCACATATCAAGGGCAAACAATTTCTATTTTCACTAAAGATTTAAACGTGACTGATGCTCCGCAAAAGGGAAAAATCCATTTACAAAAGGTTGATACAGAAACCAAAAAAGGTGTACCCAATGCGGTATATCAGGTGTTTGCCAGAGATAATATTATTGTCAATGGCGATATTAAATTAAAAGCTGGGGATTTGGCGGATACTTTGACAACAAACAAAAATGGAGAAGCTGATTCTAAGTACCTGTATCTGGGAGACTACTATGTGAAAGAGAAAACGGCTCCCAATGGCTATGTTCTTGATAAAAAGGAATACAACGTTTCTTTGGAATATCAAGGGCAAAATGTAGATGTATTTACAGAAGCCTTGACAGTAGAAGATACACCGCAAAAGGCCAGAATCCACTTGCAAAAAACAGATGCCGAAACTGGTAAGGGTGTCCCAAATGCTGTCTATGAGGTTCGTGCGAGAAACAGTATTGTAGTAAATGGTGATATCAAGCTGCGAACAGGAGATTTAGCAGCTACTCTGACAACAGATAAAAATGGTGAAGCGACTACACCGCTTCTCTATTTGGGAAATTACTATGTCAAGGAAAAAACAGCTCCGAATGGATATGTCATCGACACCAAAGAGTATGATGTTCAGCTTGTCTATCAAGGTCAAGAAGTCAATGTCTTTACTGAGTCATTGAATGTAGAAGACAACCCGCAAAAAGGCCGGTTAAAGCTGGTAAAAACCGATTCGGAAACTGATAAAGGTGTACCAGACGCTGTTTATGAAATTCGCGCCAGAAAGGATATTATCGTAAACAGTGATGTGAAATTGAAGGCCGGAGAAGTTGCTGATACTTTGACAACAGATGAAAAGGGAGAGGCTTATTCCAAGTATCTATATCTGGGAGATTACTACGTGAAAGAAAAGAAGGCTCCCGATGGCTATGTCATTGACAAGAATGAATACGATGTCTCTCTTACCTATCAGGGACAAGAGATTACCGTATTTACGAAACCATTAGATGTAGAAGATACGCCACAAAAGGGCAGACTGGAAATTTGCAAGACCGATCCTGAAACCGACA
>CALWNT010000199.1 GCA_944382885.1 uncultured Clostridia bacterium
CCCGGCCTGCGCCCAGGAGGTCGCCCATCTGGAGTGAGTATGGACGATCCCACCGATCTGAGGAAAAGCCCGGTACAATTCCAAATGGGTAGGAGTATCGGAAGATGGGCTGTACTCCCCTTCCACCTGCCGTCCGCTTAAATCTACTACCGTCAAATCCTCCGCTTTCAGCTTATCATATTCTACACCAGAGGGTTTGATCACCACCAATCCGGTTTCCCGGTCAATCCCGGAAACATTTCCCCAGGTAAAGGTTACCAAACCGTATGTGGGAAGCATCAAATTGGCCTCCCACACCCTTCTTTTCAGCGCTTCTAACATTACAACACCTTGTTTCATAATATTTTTAGTTACTAAAGTTTCCTCATATTCTTTTCTTCCTACGGAAATAATCAAATAAAATAAAAATATTTTTAAGAAACTAAAGAGAGTACCTCAATGTTTCTTTTTTACTGTTCCCATCAATATAATAAATTTTATTTATTTTCGGATCAAAACGATAACGATCGGGTGTATATTTCGGAAATCCTTGAGCAATCCTATATTCAATATCGTCTACTATTTCAGCCGGTTTGGAAAGATCCAAGTTTTTTAAAATATCCGGGCCATACTCCCACCATTTTATTTGAAGCAGTTTTTGTATAGTACGCTCATCAAATTTACGCCGGATTGGCTTAGCCGGCACTCCCCCTACAATGGTGTAAGGGGGCACGTCTTTGGTCACAACAGCTCCCGCTGCAACTACTGCGCCGTCACCTATTGTTACACCGCTTGAAATAATAGAACGCCCCCCAATCCAAACGTCATTTCCTATTATAATTCGCTTTTTACTCGCCAAAGACAGCATCGTTTGTTCCTGATTATCCCGAACCCAGTCCTTTTCTTCAAATAGACTATGGAATTCCTTAGTCCAATCATCTGGGCTATAAAATAAAGTATGTGGAGAGAACATTGTAACAGAATGTTCCGGTAACCCACAAAGCACCTGTGGACCAATCATAGAAAATCGACCGATTGAATTTACACGTCGTATGGTAGAATCTGCATTGATATAAGCAAAAGCGCCAATATGACGCACCGCATTTAAAGATATACCGTTGCCATAAAAAGCAAAAGGAACTTCTATCACCACAGATTCGCTTCCTGTAATAACCACTTCTTTGGGAAAAAGCGTTATGCCATTACCCCCCCCCGTGAGGGGTACTTGCAGGAAATGACATTTGCTTCTTTAAAATCATTTACAATCACCTCTTGAATTGACCCATTTTACTGCTTATCTAGAAATATCTCAATAAATTGAATTATCCCCAAACTGCTTTTACGGTTTCTTCCCAAATTCCCTTGGCTTTGAGCACTTTTTCTATAAATTCGCGCACTACGCCGTCGCCGCCACGATGTTCTAATACAAAATCGCAGTATTCTTTTACTTCAGAAGCGGCGTCGCTCGGACAGGCTGAAATACCGACGATTTTCATCACAGGCAGATCATTTAAATCATCTCCGATATATGCAACATCGGAAAGAGATACCTGATGTTTTTGGGCATATTCTTCTATAAATACTCTTTTATAATGCACATTCTGAAAAACCTTCGTAATATTGAGTTCTTCTGCCCGTTTGGATACGCAATTACTTTCTCTGCCGGTTAAAATGATAATTTCTATATTGGCCTTTTGTGCCAGTACAATGCCTGCACCGTCTTTGATGCTGAACTTTTTTGTTTCGACTTGATTGTTGTCGATATACACACCGCCGTCGGTCATCGTGCCGTCGACATCAAGAACAATCCATTTGATTGAGGTTAAATCCGTATTCATATAAACTCCTCTATATTTGATAGAAAGTTGCAGTTAAAAAATGAAGGGGCATTTGCGCGTTTAGCTGTCGCAGATGAGTAGAAATTTCTTTGTTTTCCAATGCATAATCTTTGATGTGATGACTGTGGATATAATCGACACTGTAATTGGTTCGATCTTTTTCGTATCCATCCATACCAGCCAAATAAACCTCCTCTACGCCAATTTGCTGCAGCAAATGCATAAGCATAACAGCACTGTTATCATACAATTCGTTGTTTTGGTAGGCCAAATCATAGTAATTGAAAACGTGTTCTGCCGAGTGGTCAGAATGGCTGAGATTGGAAGTAATTAAGTATTGGCTATCCTCATTGCTTTGGGACGTAACTTCTTCCAGTCTTTTTGAGTTGGAAAAGAAAATATAATCAGGATGAAACTGTTCCGGCGAAAAGTTTACAGCGATGATTACTGGCGAATTTTCGTCAATAAAGCGTACTACTTTATCGCGTTGCGTATTTAAGGTTGCTCCTGGCGCTAATAAAAGGATTTTTTTCCCTTTGAGCTGTTGTTTTAAATCATCACGGCTGTCTGTATCGTCTATATGGATATTTTGATAATTTTGATACAGTTGTTCCGCGTAATCTTTATCGAATGCTGTTTTTTTATGGTCTTCAATGCTGGCGAGCAGCTGATTGATCTGCTTTGCCCGCAGTTTTCCCTTGTTTAAGAAAAATTCGGAATAATTTCGGTGTAAATTATATTGTGCGGAAAGGGCATAAGCGGTAGAATATCCCCATGCCTCAATACTCTTCAAACGGGCAATATAATCGTCTATTCCGTCTAATACAGGGTTGATGTCATAATTTTTGCCAAACGCTTTGTTCATATAATCCATAATCAATTCCATGCACAAATTGCCGGGCACGCGCCCCATTCCCTGCATAGAGGCGTCGATGACCGATTTTCTGATGGGAGAAACAATATTGGTGTATTTTTGCGCCAGCGAGTAGGCCAAAGACAGGTTTTCGTGAAGATGTAAGCCCAATACAATATCCGGATTCAAGTTGTGCTCCACTAAGTAATAGATACGCATAAGGTCTGTTGCTGTCATCGAACCAAAAGTATCTACAATAGAAAAAGCGTAAGGCGACAACTCATTTATTTTTTGGATCAGCCACAATAGCCGTTCATCAGAATACCCCATAATATTGATCGGGTTACAGAAGCACTTATAGCCTTTTTCTATCACCTTTTTGCAGAACGCCAGTCCTTCTTCAATATCGTAATCATGAAAGGTGACTCGAACATACTCAATCGTACCGTCACATGGCTCAAGCTTTTGAATATCATATAAATTATGAAGGCACATCAAAACAAATTTTGTATTTTGATGACTTTTTGGAAGGATATTTTTGGCTTGGGCCACATTATTATATAAAGTTTTGTTTTTATCATACTCACAATTTCTTAAAAAACCAATTTCGATATAATCCACATGGGAATCAACCAAATTATGAATGATATTTTTAATCGTCTGATAGCCAAAATCCCAGTTGTTTATGTAGCCGCCATCACGCAAAGTACAATCTAAAAGCTTAAATTCACTCATTCCGCAACCCTCTTTCTATCATTTCCCGTACTTTTTCCAAATCTTTTTCTGTATCGACCGACAGACTTTCGGCATGCTCAACAGGAATAAACTGCAGGTATTTTCCATAATCCAAAAAACGCATGGTGTCAATGCCTTCAATCCGCTCAAAGGTTCCCGGTTTAGAGTTCACATAAAAATCCAGCATCTTCTTATTATACCCAATAATGCCTACATGCTTATAGTAAGCAAAGTTAATTGCTTTAAAAGGATATGGAACCGGCGTTCGAGACATATAAAGCGCTCTGTAATTTTGGTCAAACACGACTTTAATATTGGAGGCGTCCATAACCTGAGCGGGATCTGTTATCTGCGTAATGATATTTGTGCCAAACTCAATATCTTGTGGAGCCTCTTTGGGGATGGCGGCAACAATCGCCTCGTGATCAATTAGTGGTTCATCGCCGTTTAACTGCAAATAAAAATCAGCTTTTACGGTTTTGGAAACCTCCTGCAAGCGGTGCGCCGCCGCCAGATGGGTATTTTTTGTCATAACAACCGGAATAGCATATTTTTTACAAACATCTTCAATTCTGCCGTCATCGGTAGCGACATAAATTTCATCTAGCTGTTTTACTTCTTTTACATGGTGGTAGACCCACCAAATCATTGGCTTGCCGCAAATATCTTTCAGGGGTTTCCCAGGTAATCTGCTGGAACCATACCGTGCGGGAATGATACCTACAACCTTCATCTTTTAAATCCTTCCTTCAACTAGAATCAATCTAATCTATTCAAATTGATATAAAATTTCGTTTTTATCCGGACAAACTTTTTCAATCGTCTGTAAAGTACTGTCAAAAAGAAAGGTTTCTGCCTGATATTTTGGAAATCCATTTTGAATCCGTTCTTCGATATATTTAACAGTCTCCACTGCTTGATTGATGTCAATCCCTTTTAGAATATCCGGGCCATAGTCCCACCACTGAAGCTCCTCCAGCTTTTCAATTAAAGAATCCGGGAAACGCTGTCTAATAATTCTGGCAGGGCATCCTCCTACTACGGTATACGGCGGAACGTCCTTTGTCACTACCGCGCCGGCGCCGATTACGGCTCCGTCTCCAATTGTAATCCCTTTTAATAAGATTGCCCGATTTCCAATCCAAACATCATTGCCGATTACAATTTTGGTTTTTCTTGCTCGTTCATGTTCTAATTGATATTTTCCGATTTCATTTATAAAGGTCATATCTTCATAAAGTGAATGGAATCTTTCACTCCAGCTAGTATAGCCATTTACAACCATATGAGGGCTTAGCCCGGTAATGGGATGATCGCCCTCTCCGGCAATCACTTCCGCAGCAAACATCCCAAATTTTCCAATTGATTTTATGGATATCATATTAGAGTCCTGGTTGAAAAAAGAAAAAGCGCCAACTGATTCCGCCTGTAGCCGGACATTTTTACAAATCCGTACCGGAGCCTCCAACAGCATTTTTGATTTGTCGGGACCTAAAATTTCAGCCTCTCCTGTGACGGTGATCCCCTGTCCATGTTTGGTAGGAAAATAAAAACTTGAATTGATAATCATTGTATACTCCTGTTATCCATTCAGCTGGTAGAGCAGTTCTTGCCCTTCTTTGTCTGATCTTTGCAGCCATATTTGGTGGGTGGATTCGTCAAAAATTAGTTTATCGTACTGCTTTTTGGGAAATCCGTTTCTGATTCTTTCTTCCAGTTCATCCAGTTGTTTTCGAATATTTTCTGAAGAAGTATTTTTCAATATTTCCGGACCGTAATCCCACCAGCGAATCTGCAATAATCGTTCTATTACATCATCGTCAAAACGTTTTCGGATCATTTTAGCGGGTACTCCTCCCCAGATGGTATAAGGAGGAACATCTTTTGTAACAACAGCTTGGGAGCCGATTACCGCGCCATCCCCGATCTTGACACCATTCATAATTCGGACATGGGTACCGATCCAGACGTCATTGCCAATTTCGATTTTTCCCTTGTTTTCATTTTCTTTATGAAATAGGGCAACATTATTATTGATCCAATCAGTAGCGTCATGAAAATCAATAAATGGTGTGTACCACGTTTTCCCGGGATTTATAATACATGCATGGGAGGTAATTAAGTTGAGGGCATGGTCAGGACACCCAAAAGAATTATTTTCTGAAATAGAAGAAAATCTGCCGATCGATTTAATATTCCGTGCGTAGGTGTTAGTGCAAATATAGGAACCCCCCCCCATCGTCTCCGTATCCAGAAAAACATCTCTTCCAATCATTGCCGGTACTTCTATTTCCATTCTTTGATTGGAAAATGGGAGAAAATCTCTCGAACCCGTCCTCAATTCCAAGCCAAGTTCACGCAGAAGGGTTAAATTAGAAGGAATCTGCATTTATATCACACCCTTTTTACACTATGTCGCTTAAACGATAGAGCAAGTTTTGTTGAGAATGATTCAGACGATAAATACTATTCGCCTTTTCTTCCGTAACCAGCAAAAAACCGTTTTGGCCATAAGGCACTTTTGGTTTTTCCTTTCTCATCTGTTCCAGATAAGAAACCAATTCCTCGGCCGACAGATCAGGCAGCGGCGCCTCTTCTAATAAATTCAATCCGTAATTCCACCACATGACCTTTTCCAAGCGCTGGATCACATCCCTTTCAAACCGAAAGCCCGTGATTTGAGCCGGATTTCCTTTCACCACAGCATAAGCCGGCACATCTTCTGATACAACACTGCCAGACTCAATTATCGCGCCGTTACCGATGGCGACATTTTCTGCAATAGAAACGCAATCCCCGATCCAAACATCGTTTCCGATTTTAATGCGGTTGCGCCGGACAAAGGGATAGGTGGTTTTCACCTGCAAAAAATCCTGATACCAGATCCCTTTCCTGTCCTGAACAATCACTGAAGAAGATATGCGGTCTTTGGGCGGGGAATTTTTTGTCCCGATCATACAGTTATAGCCAATCGTGGTAAATCTTCCTACCGAATGAGTAAACTTGATTTGAGTATTAGAGCCAATCGAGGTTCCCATACCAATAAAACCCGCTTCGATACAGGTATTGTCCCCTAAGAATACAGCCGGTTCCAAAGTGACAGAGGGGCACCTTCTCCTATGCCCGATCAAAGCTGTGTTTTCTAATGTTACGGCGGAGCGATGATCGAATACCAATTTGAGTTTTCTATTGATTTTCATAAATAACCTTTCTACTCACTTTTTGAAACCTGATTTTCCAGCCGGTATTTTTGCAGTTCCTCCATTAAACGTTTTTCATTTTCAATATATTCTACCAGACGTTTTTCAGTCGCTTCCAAAATTCCTTCCAGCATTTTGATTTTAACCTGTTCCGGCGTTAATTGCGCGATGCTGAGTTCGGTTCCGGTATCTTCTAAAGAAACTGTTTCACGAAAGTCCTTTGCCATATTCATTAACCTCTCATTCCTCGTATAAAAATAAATCACATCTTCGGATTTGGTATCATAATGTTCAAAGTCGGAAATCTTCTTTTTGCGGATCACGATGGGGATTAGTTTATGAAACAAGTCTTTTCTCTTATAAGAATACATTTCATAGTCCTTTTGAGAGTTCAGAAAAATAATGCCCATCAGTTCATTTTGATCTACTTTCTCTATCAGCTCAACAGCAGATATGTCTTTCTCACAGACAGAATCTACCACACAGATACTTTCACAGGTGGATTCACTAAGATCTGTTTGAAATAAAAATACATTGGAAACAAGAGAAGAAAACATCGCAAGATTTTTTAGCTGGCATTCATTGGCTCCCTTTATCACGATGTCAAAAGCCTTTAAATGCCGGCAAAGCAGCAATGCATACAAATATAGATGATTAAATAAAAAGGTGCGTTCATATAAGGCGTTAAATTCTAACCGGTTTGCGAAATATTTCCTTACTAAATGTGTACCTGTTGAACTGATGGTAGAAATCATATTCGGTATCGCAGAAAAAGCTGTTGGCAGCAATTCAGAAGGGAATTTTTCCTTTATAATACGCGCCTTGGGAAACAAAATATCGTAATATAAAATATCATCCGGATGAGGTTTGATAATAACATGTTTATCTTTGAAATAATAATCAAATAAATTTTGATATATCAAAACATGATTCTCGAAGGAAAGCTGTCCTAAATTTGAAAATTGCTGTGTTAATAATAGGATGTCTTCTTTTTCTGATTTCAAATCCGGTACATAGAAAAACTCTTTAATATTTTGCTGCGTTTTTTGATCCAGTTGAAAAAAACGTTCCAAGATATCAAAATGGACTGCCTTTGGATCAAAAAAATCTTCTTTTTGCGCGTTCATGTCACAGTATTTTTTCGTAATCAATGGCGTGTCATGGTCGTATAAATGGTGCGCTCGAATGATCTCATACCGAGCAGGCGCACTTCTTTTGTGAATATCAGCAAGTATTTCCGGGCGGCTCAACGCACCGCTTCCGTCTTCAAACATTTCAAAGGGAATATTTTTTCTGATAAAATATACTTGTAAATAGGTATGAATCCCCGCAAAATAGAAATGGTCAAAATCCCCAAAAGAATAAGGCAAAGTAGCTAAAAATTCTTTCTCTATTTCGCCGCAGATTTTTTCAGCATTACCGGAGTAACCGGAATAACGGAAAAGATATACTTCGTCAAAAAAGCCACGGGAAACCAGCTCTTTATAATTGGGGTTTCTTTCGACAATATATGTTCCGAGTAATAATACGCTTTTTTCATTGGGATGAAAAAAGTACCTATGCTCTATACACTCTAAAATTTGATAACTGGACAAAGCTTGATATAATACCATAATTATTCTCCCCAGAGATTAGCCTTCTGCATAACTTCATACACTGTTTCCATCACAGCCTTTTCCTGTGTGGCAAATAAATCGCGGCCAAAGGCATAATCTTTGAAATATTTTTTCAACCATGATAAATCTGAAACAAACTGACAAAACGGCATATAGGCATCGTAACCGGAAATATCCATCATATATGGAAAAGCCTTGAAATGTGAGGAATACTCCTTCACAAAATCCAATATTCCCTGATGAATCTCCCTGTTATGCGCATAATTTTCCGTTTCCGGGATATCATATAAAAATTTATTTTCT
Organism: uncultured Clostridia bacterium; assembly: GCA_944382885.1. Classification (GTDB taxonomy): domain Bacteria; phylum Bacillota; class Clostridia; order Oscillospirales; family Ruminococcaceae; genus Massiliimalia. The sequence goes on from CALWNT010000199.1 coordinate 8,525, forward strand.
TCAAACCCCAAAAATGTTGGCGTACAGGACTGAGTCAAAATTTCAAAAAAGAAAGAATTCAAATGGTTGTTGGTTGCCTGGTGCAGATCATGGAGCGCTCTGTTTTCCAAAGTAGAAAAAATATAAGTTTTGACCTCCTGTTTCTGCATCATTGCGGCAATATAGGTATCGTTTACATTTCTGGCGGCAGCCAGCATACAGGTAATCTCACAATCAAACTGATATACGTCTTCTACCAGATATTTCACCTGTAAAACATTATTTCCGGACCAGCCAACGTCTACGACAGCCGCTCGTTTGCTGTCAGCAATTTTCAAAGCAAGATAATCTTTTATATTCTGGTTATCTGTCTGATAGCAATCGCACAACTCGTCCCAATGATCGGTCATCAACTGATAAACAACCTTTTCGTTGCTTGGCAACAGATATTCCGATTCATTTAAACGATACTCGTTAAAATATTGTTTTAATGGGCTGATTCCAATCCTGTCAAATAATGTGCCTAATTTTGATTTATAGATGGCGTTGGCCTTGTGATGTACTAGCTGCAGTAAATAGGGATGGCGGTTTTTTCTAACAATTGTTTTGGCTACGGGTACTCTTGACCAGAGGACATACTCTGTTTTAAAGTCTGGATACATCGCCTGGAACACTTTCTGATAAATATCGCCCTCTCTCGCCAAAAACAAAATCTTATCTAATTGATGTTCTTTCGCATAATGGTAAATCCACTGACAAAATCCCATGACATAAATACCAGCGTATACAAATCCTACTTCATAATAAGGAGAGAATTTTTTCGTCCCATTGTGCAGATAAGCGTTTACAATACCACGATAAGCGGAACCAACCAGATAGGACATATTAGTAGTACGGAATTTAGCACCAATTTTGTTGACATTCTCATAGAGAGAACAAGAAAGCTCCTTTTCATTCGCAGACCGGATATCTGATACTTCATTGTCACCGACATGTATGATTTTTTGGCGTGGTATTGACTGATATCGATCCAGCAACAGATTATATAATTCGCCATTTCTTTTAGAACAGTTATAGTCACAGGAAACAATCACGTCCTCAAAACCTGTGTATCCACAATGCTCCAGCAACTGAGTCATCTTTTCACGTGGAAGATACATATCTGAAAGGGCAATCAGCCTTTTTCCCAATGATTTAAGCAGTTTAAATACAGTGAGCATGTAAGGATTGGCATAGCACAATTCCATTTCAAGGGAAAACTCTAATTCGGCACCCTCTTGCGCCGGAATTCCGGTTTCATTTTCTATGAATTGATAGATGTCATACAGGGTTACTTCTGTATTTCCACGGGTCATTTTATTGTATTCTCTGGCTTTGCTTTCCGCAGAAATACGAATTTGATGGAAATCCATGATATCCAATCGTTCCCCGACTAAAATGAAAAGATCCGATGGATTGGAAAATGGGCGAAATAGTAACGTATCAAAAATATCAAATGAAATTAGATCGAAAGAACTCAGATATTTAGCGAACTGAATTGGCAGAGGTCTGTGCTTAGCAGAAGATTCTGCTCCTTTTTCATAAAGAGGAGGATTATTCTGCAAGGCATGCTTAATCAGCGGCAAATAAACTTGTTTTATCTGTGGGAACTCTTGATACCGTTCCCCATCTACTGTATATTTAATTTTGTAGAAATAAGTTTTTTCATGTTTAACAGTAGTGTCCACAAAATGTATGTCATTAGTCTTTATCAAAAATTTATAATCTTTCTGATTTTCAGAACGGTATAGATTATATGATTTTGCTCCAGGTATAGCAGTCCATCGTAATTCTATTTGTTCCAAGCCAAATGATACAACAAAAATCTGAGTAATATTTGTCTTTCGCGGTTTTGGAGTTGTTATTTTTACTACTTTTAACTCTTTATAGTTTTTTCCATTTAGACTATATTTTAGCTTGTAATAATAAGTCAGACCTTCTTTTACACTTTTATCTGTATAATTGGTGTCTTGACCTTTTTTCAGGAATTTATAGTCTTTTTGATTTTCTGAACGATATAAATTATAAACTTTTGCCTCTGGGATGGCTGGCCATTTTAACGAAATAACAGTAGGAGACACTATATCCGCTTGTAAAACCATGCGTAAAGAAGGATTGGCCTTCGAGACTCTATTTACCTGCCTTTTTACTTCATAGCCAGCAGGCGCTTTTGGAAATACTCCTTTTTTCCCATTTTTATAAAATTTTCTTAAAGCCAGCAAAAATTTTAATGATTGAATTCTATGCTTTCTATGATAATTTAAGTTGGAATCTTTATATCCTTCATAATGCATTTGTACTTCAGGAATAGCTTCAACGAACAGATGATAAAATTTATTCTTTATTTTTTTTAGTAACAAAAAAATTTCCCCCTTAATAATTCTGACAAAACCTTCTTGTCATAAATTCCTTGTTACAAATAGTTAAAATGAAATAGAATAGATTATGATTTAACTAAAATCCTAATTTCATACAAATATCGACTTTGTTTATATTACCATATTACTTTTTAAAAGTCAATTTATAAATAATTATAGTCAGCAGCTATGTAATATTTTATATTAACATAGCTGCTTTGTTATTCCTAGCTGTAAAATTAACAGAGAAGATCCAATAAACCTTTTAGACATGTTATGATAACCCCCAAAATTAGCAATTGAGACAACAAAAGAGGAGATAAAAAATTTGGTAATATAGATGATTTACCACTGCTTTACCACTTTTGATTCTTGTTCAAACGAGATCTTAATATAAAATTCGAAAAAATATGACTCTGAAGCTTTTTTAAAATAGTAAATGCAGCACAAAAAGTCCGCACAATCATATGTGCGGACTTTTTGTGCTCTCAGAAATGAGAAAATGAAAGGATTTCATCTTTCAAAAGATGATTCAGTAATAAATTAGGTAAGAGCCAAACCTCATTGTTATGATCAAAAGTGGTAAAGCAGTGGTAAATTGTTTTTTACTCACCGATTAAAATATCTCATAATTTGTGCATTTATTCTGTGAGGTAGATGAACTGGATTTTGAGCTTTGAATTTTAGTTAAAATATGATCTATATTCGAGACTCCTAAGAGGTTAGCTAGCGTAAAAACGTCCATCCCCTGATTTATGCTTTGTTGGATAAATATTGTTCGCAAAGCAGAAAAGGTGATATCTGGTAAATTGGAAACTACTAACAATTTCCGCAATCGGTACTGCATATTTCTTGGTTCAATCGGAGTAGTACCTCCAGATAGAAAATAGTCTATTGGTTCTCTTTTTAATATTTTAAGAACTGGTTGTAATTTTGGGGAAATGGGGAGAGACCGGCTATGCCCACAAGGCATATTCACTAATTTTGTGGTATGATTGATTTGTACTCTTTGGACAGTATCTGATACCATAATACAAAGATGATTGATATCAATGTCTTTCCATTTTAGAGCGCACAACTCGCCAAGTTTTATACCAGTAGACAATACCAAAAGTATTCCTGTTTTTGTGATGTCAGTTTCACTCCAAAGAACATCCTGCAATTTATCAATAGGGTATTCTACTATATTATCTTTTTTGGCGTCTTCCTGCTCTGTGTAAGATCTCAGTGACAGTGAACTAATCGGGTTCGCAAGATGATAGGTAGCACAAATATAGTTCATCAGAACCTTAAAGCAGCTTAAAATATTGGATAGATATTTCCTGCTCAATCCCAAATGCAGTAAGAAGGATTTAAACTCGTCAATCATTTCAGGTGTTATTTGCGAAACGGATATCTCTTTGAAATAGGGGATAAAATATTTTCGTGCTTTTAAACGGTAGTTCGCTACGGTAGATACCTTTTGCGTTTGTTCCATTTTCTCCAGCCACTCTGTCACACCTTCGCTAAATGTTATACAGCCGTCTTTTGTCATTTTTACCTCCTTGGTTTTCACTTCATGTACTAAAATCTCCACTTTACTTGTATAGTATCACGCCAATTGTTAGTTGTCAATTTTTTGAAAAGAGAATGAACTTTTTCAAAAATCGGAGAAATCAAGAGAAAAGGTGGTGGCAATATTGCCACTACCTTTTCTCTTGTTGAATAGGAGAGAATCTCAGTGTTTCTGATGATTCTAAAAAATTATTTCCTGTATCCGGTTTCTTACAGAACTTTTACCAGAAGCAAGGGATTAACAATTTGTAGATGATATTTTTATCTGGATGAGACAGATTGAAAGCCTTATTCTCTTAAAGCTAAAGGTTTAATTCAACATAATTTGTTAAAGGCTCAACATGTTCATTGACAACCAGAATAATTTATAGTATTTTAAATGCAGAAGACTGTACCTTGATTTGGTCTTAATCAGAAAAAGGAAGACACTCTGCAGACGACATATTGATAAAGAATTTTAGGAGGTTTCTTGTGGATTTAGATTTATCAAATTTTTTCCCGATACCAGAATATTCTCCACATAAGCAAATAGTCGTTAAATCGGATTATCAAATTGGATTTGAGACATCGAATTTTGAAAAGATAGAAGTGAATTTAAACTGTGGTGAGATTTTATTTTCAAGTAAGGATCGAGAGAATAATTACTTTATTGAGTGTGGCTCGCCTTCCGTTATTTTAACAATTTCAGAAGAAATTTATATGGCTTATTTTCGGGAAATAGATACAAGTAAAGTACCGAGAGGAATGGAATACTATCCTTCGCTTGAGGATTTCCTTTTAGAGGTTCAAAATGAAATGATTATTTGGGTACATGACTTTCGGCAAAATATTGTAGTTCGTACTCTGGCGATCAAGAGTGACTATGATGTTGTTTTAAAAATAATAAGTGCATCTCGTTATTATAAAGATAGTAGCAAAGAATTAGTATCTGTATTTGATAAGGGCAAATATACAGTAGAAGATTATGGTGATACTTGGGTAGCTCTCTATCAGAAATGACATTTTTTTTACTAATTTCCGAAAATAACTAAAAAGGTAGTGGCAATATTGCCACTACCTTTTTAGTTATAAAACGGCTTCCGGATTTCTTTCGATATTTTTATCAGCAGAAACCAAACGACAGTAGTCCTGAATGGTATTCTTATCTGAATGAGACGGATTTAACGGCTTATTCTCTTGAAGCTGAAGATTTGATTCAACGTAATTTGTTAAAGGATCGATATGTTTTTTGAAATACTCAGAGACATTTTTTAAAATATCATCAAAATTAAAGTCTTTGGATTGAGACAGAACTTTAAATTGCCCGGAAAGGTGTCGTTTGCTACTATCGGATAACTCAAATCCAAATTTATTTTGCATCATAATAGCTAAAGAATCCGCTTCAAATTCGATTTGCTGAATGAATTTTTTGGAATTTTCTTTTTGATCTTGATGAAGTATTGCGTGGCTCATTTCGTGCAGTAAAACTTCTAAACGTCTGGAATCATCTAATCGGTTATTTAATTCGATGATATGTTTAGAGGGAATATAATGTCCATATAAAGAGATGGAACGCAAATCGGTCACACTTACCGGACAATGTAATTCCTTTTCGCAGTATTCTTTCACACCTTCATATACGACCGCATGTTGTTGACTTGGATAACCTGTAGTGAAAAATTTGGGGTACATTTCTTTTGGAATGGTTGTTTGAGAAATATCAAAAACGGTTCCGATCTTAAAACGCTGTACTGTTTCAGTTTCAATCTCATGATTTTTAATTTGCTTCTTTTGAGATGGTGATGCTTCAGATATTTTTACCCATTTACCATTAGACTGAAATAAGGTGACTGTAACTGGAACAAGAATTTTTAATCCTTCTTCTCCTTTCTTTACAGAATACCCTTTGTCTTTGTAGGATTTAAAACTTCCTATAAAGGTAGCGTAAGGATTCTGTGAAAGAATCAATTTGATATTATTGGGACTGTAATTATAAAATTGAGATGCAAATTCATAATATTCAGAAATGAGATCGGGATTAACTTCAAAATTTTTTCCAATATTTTTTATTCGTTCCTGGATTTCTTTCATACGATCTTGCTGTTCTTTTGCATAGTGTTCTTTATCAAAATTTTTAGTGAAAGTCATATGTTAGGCCCCCTCATTTAACTTAGATAAAATGTAGTATTGTTCCGTAAATGAAAGAGTTGATAGTGGAGTAAGGTCATCTTCCAACATGGTTTCGCCTAATGTTACAAATTCCTGCGGTATTTCAACGAAAAAAATTTCGCTATCGTCATCAATGACGATGGCTTTGTCATTGATATAAGCGATTACGGAATTGTCCTTTTGAAATTTTTCTACCATAAATATCTACTCCTTTTCATATGGTTTTATCAAACTTAGAAGGATAGCTTAAAACAGAAGCTAGTGCGGAGGATATCTCTTTAAAACGGATATTTTCATGACATCCTGGATCGTACTGACATGGATAGTATATCCATGTATTTTTCTGACTCCTTACAACCTCAATAGTAATTTCTTTTTCCTGTATTTTATTCTCATATATGAGCGTAACAGATGATTGTTCAATAAATGGCGGTTCGCATAAATTCCAGGAGCCTTCTCCTATGTAAAAGCTGCGGTTAGCCTGAGGAATCATTTGAAACAGTAATTGCAATAATGAATTTGCAGAAGATTGAACTTCGCAAGATACTTGTTCTGATTGGTATAGAGCTATTTTTTCTATAAGAGCATCTAGCTTAACTTTGAGTTCTTTTTTACAATACATTGTGACTATCCTTTCAAACTATTTTCATGATTGGAGCAGTGATATCACTTGATCGTAGTAGTCGCATAATATACCATATATGGTATGTCTAGTTTCTGGATAAAGAAGTGCTAAAAGGCCAATAGTTGCTAAAGTTAGCAATAATATAGTTGCTATTGTCCTTACAATACCGCCGATCGGATTGCTAACAACATTAAAAAATAAGCGATTTGCCACGGCTTTTCTTTGATTTATTTTATTAAGGCGTTCTTCTTCCCTAAGACCTTTAATCAAGCCTATACTATATTTTGATTTTTTATTTTTCATTTTTTCTCCTTCCTTTTAAAAAAACCACGCTTTTTGACTGCTTCAGAGCCATCCAGTTTTTTTACAGGTAGGATAGGTTCATAGAGCTTGATTCTATGGGCTAAAAAAGTGAAATAGTCTGGACAAAAATCAGCAAAGACAGTTTGATCTGCTTTATCGTCCATTAACTCTTGAATATCTTCAAATTCGTCTGGTGAACAAAAAGAGAAAATATAGTATATATCAGTTAAGACCGTATTTTGGATGATCTTATTTGTTGCTTGAATTTCCCCTGGGGAAGAGCCGCATATGATAATAGACTTATCTTTTTCCAGAAAAGCTACAGAATTAAATCCTTTGCTGTTATAACAACCAAAATCGTATATATAGAAATCATATCCCATTTTTAAAATGTCAGTAATTCGTTCCTTTTTATAAAACATATCAGTATTTTGATAACATATTTTACCGGCACTTTCATCTATCTCTACATCGGCATAGGTATAAGCGAGATCATCTAAAAAAAGATTTTGATTTGCTTCTATGTAACATGCTGTATAACCGTTGTAGTTCAAATATTTTATAATTTGGAAAGCCTGAGTTGTAGTCCCAATTCGAGGGCATACACCCGCAACGGCAATCGTGTGGAAAGGCAGATCATCTCTATCCTTTAAAAGTTTTGAAATATCGATATTAACATCCAAGTTTTCCAAAGAGGGAATCGTGTATTGCTCACTAAAAATGGAAAGCAATGTTCTTCGCTGTTCCATAATGGTAGGAGCAGTAATAAAATATTGGATTTTTGCTATAGAGATCAACTGTGTGATTAGTTCAGATTCCATAAAGTACCCTGGAGCATAAACAATGATTTTACCTTTAATTACGTTTTGAATTGTATTAAGAACGAAAGCAATATCTGATGCCGAATTGGAAAATTGCTGAACATCAACAATGATGTATCGATAAGATTCCTCAATCATTTGGCTTTGGCATTTTTCAATTCGGTTGTAAAATCCGGTGTAGCGAATTTCTTCATTTTCATTGATTTGTGTGACGCAACTTTCGGCCCATACGCCGCTATCTGAGCTGCCGACATAAAGTACCATTTACTTATCACCTATCCATTTCTATAGTTAATCTTGTTGTGGGGACTGTATTTTTTTCTTTACAATAATCTTGAATATAATTGAAAGGAGAACGAGCTCCTTGCCTTTTTTTGCCTGGCATATGATTGATATGTTTATTAGATTTTAGTGACGAAAAAGAAGTTGTTTCATTTGATTTAAGTTCGTGGGATAATTTTTCGTTGTAGATTTGCCGAAGGTCTTTTATACGATCCGAAAAACAGCAGACATTTACTTCATTGGTTTTGGCATCTAAAAATGCAGCATATTTAAAGAAAATTTGATCTAGCTTTTCCGCATATGCTAGATAGCCCATTTTTTGATAGGAAATTTGTTGTTTGTGAGACGCAGCGGCTTGTTTCAGCTCTTGATAAGAGATATTTCCAATTTCGATTTGAATTTTCCCATCAAGAATATTTTTTAAATCCGTTTGAGGATCGTATTTCTTGGATGAAAATTTTAGTAAATCAGAATCAGTAATTGCACGGTTCAAGATATTTTCCAGTTTAGACAGATGCTTGGCCATTTTAACTAGTCTTTTGTAGTCCCTGTTTTCAAGAGAGACTATATCTCCTAATTCTCTCCGGATTTGATGTTCGAAATATAACTCTGAATAATAATCATTTCTGGCTTGATTTAAAAAAGGAATTGCTCTGGCTCGTAGCATATTGTGATAAACTTTAGGGTAGGTTTTATTCAGCTGAGCTACATTCATACTATATTTTTGAGCAAATTCTTGCGTTTTCTTCAGACCGTATTTTTCAATTTGGAAATCAAAATTTAGAGTAGATCGTTCAAAAGCGATATGGATATCTTTAAACTCTCTGGATGAAGGGAATTTGTCATATTGTTCAGGATATTCCTGCTGTATGTTATAATATCCACCCAATTTTTTTACAGCGTCTTTCCATTCAATGTGATCCAAATGTTGTACTAGAGTTATGACGTTTCCTCCACGGTTGCCATCTCCAAAATCGCACCAGGTATTTGTGTCTGGATAGATTCGACAAGAAGGTGTCTTTTCATTTCTGATCGCACACCATAGATGGTTACCCTTGCTCTGGCACGTGATTCCATAAAAATCTTCTAACACCTCTTGGATGGGAATTTCTTTAATGGATTCCACATTATATTTGGACATGAGTATTTCCTCCTATTCTAAGCTGTTTATATGTTCCTGAGTCATAGCGATTTTATTCTGTTCTTCTAGAATGTTACGCCGGAGAACCTCAATTTCTTTTTCAGTATCAGAAATAAGACTTTCATTATCGAGTATTTTTTGATTAACCTCTTCTATTTCGGTATCAGTCATAAATTCTTTGTTAGTTTCTAATTCTGAATTTTTAGCCGTTGCTCGATCAATAAGTGCCTGCTTTGTTTTTATATCATTCTCGTATTTTTCGATATTTTCTTGATACGTGACGATATTACGATTTAAACGATTGTATAGATATTCCTCTTTTGTGAGACTTTCGATATGATCTACCTTGTTAATATCGTTAATATTTGAATAAAGGCGTAGTAGCTTACCACTATCGCTTAATGAAATCCAAAAAGAAACCTGTTTAAAATCTTCGGGGATATCTGAAATTTGAAATACCAGATAAGAATCCTCATTAACAATTGTTTCCACTTTTACTTTTTCGGAAGGTCTCGTTTTAGCGGAGAAGTTTAAGGTTTCCTTACTGGAAAAATCGCTGTTATCTACATCCATTTCTAGTTCCATCAGACGTTGGCTTTCCGAATAATCCCATCGTAACAAAGTAAATTTTCTTTTTGAATTTAATTCCAGCACCTCATTTAGAGGTGTTGTTTTATACTTTTCATAGTCGGTAGGCATATAGATTGGAGATAAGAAAAATATCAAATATCCAATAACAACTACCGAAAGAAATACTGTAAAAATGGTATTCTTTACTTTTTCACGTGATAGAATGAGTCGGAAATTATGCTTCTCTTTACTTTTCACTTTTTATCCCCCTGATTAGTTGATTAAGTTTACCATGCTATTTTGTAGGATTTCGGACACAAGCCAATCCTGATCGTAAGTCATTTTTACTTGAAACAGGATTGGTGCTGTAGTAGAACCGGAAGAAAAATTCACAGACATATCAGCCAAAATTAAAACATCGGCGTTCATATCGTCGATTTTTTTATAATAGGAGTGTAATTCGCTAAAAGTGACACTATAATCACTAGCACCAGGATTGTCTCCATGTGGAGTATCTGTATAAAGTTTTTGAAAAGCAGATTCTGTCATCAAATTTTCAATAGCCTGCGACTGGTTTTCACTGTTATAAAAGGTATCTAAAAAAAATTCAGCCTTTTGGCAAACAATTTGTTCCGTATTGCTTTCTGCCGCTATATTTTTGCTTCTCTCCTGGATCAATTCTTCTTGTAGAGCCGATATTGTATTTTCATGTTCCTTACAAGTTTGATTTTCTGAATTGTTGAATGTTATATAGACGATAAAAATTAGGATTGCAATGGCAACGATAATCAAAGCAATTCCTTTATATTTACTGTTCACTATTTATTCCTCCTGACTATTTCCTTCCAAATAAAGCATCGGATCAACGCATTTTCCGTTTACCCGTATTTCAAAATGGCAGTGATTTCCGGTGGAATTACCAGTAGAACCAACATATGCTATTACGTCCCCTTGCTTTACATGTTGTCCTACAGAAACAGCAAGAGATGTATTGTGTGCATATAAAGTCACATAAGTGACATTATGACGTATCATGACCCGGTTTCCATATCCAGCGGTGCTCCATCCCGCAGCTTCTACAATACCGTCTGCACTAGCTAAAACAGGTGTATTTTTAGGTGCTGGAAAATCTGTACCAGAATGCAATTCATAATTTCCCATAGTAGGACTGTCTCGATAACCAAAAGGTGAAGAAATGGAATGATAATTTTGAAGTGGATAGATAAAGAGATTATTTTCTGCGGAACCTCCCTCAGTGATTTTTGTTAAATAGGCATTGACCTGTTGTGCAAAATATACGTTAAACTGGTCGCCAAAAGAAAAGGAGTCCAAAAAAGTTTGTGCGTTTTCTGGCGTATAGATACCGCCCGAAAAACTTATGTACCGTCGGTTAAGATGGTACGTTTGGTATACCACCAATAGGTGCTGAGTGTCATTAGCATCCTTTACTCCTACTAGAGAAAGTAATGTTTTAAACTCCTGGATTCCGCATACAATAGAATATTGAGGATCGCTAATCATCCCTCTTTCTTTAGGGTATTGTAAGTTACTATCAAATTCTCCGGCATTCATAACATCTGTACCAATTCCTTGAGTCGAAACTTGCATAATACATAATAAATGATTCGTATATTCTTCAATCCCCTCATCTCTAGCAGCTTGCTGGACTCTATATCGGTACGCTTCTACCTGTTCAGATAAAGTATCATAAGTTAATTCTTCAGAAGATTTAGCGGCAGAATTTCCCCCTGCTATAATGGATATTGTCCCCACGATTATCACAATAAAGACAATACAGGTAAGACCTATTGCTGGAAGAACAATCTTTGTATAAATTTTATGTTTTAGCCCTTTTTTCTTTTTTGAGTTTTTTCCCATATTAGACACCGCCAGTAAATAGTCTTTGTTCTTCCTCAGTGATTTCAACTTTGAATTTAATATTCCGGTCACCACTGATATTCAAAATACATTCTCCACGTTCTAACTTCGGAATATCTTCTAACTCAGAATCGTTGATAGAGCTACCCAACACTTCTTTGATAGTTTGTAAGGATGATGGGTCTTGTTTCATCATAAATTTGTATTGTGTTAAACTAAATAGTGTGTTCAATAATTCCACACCCTTTGAATCATTTTTTCGTGGGAAAAAGTCGGTTATGTTTTGTGAAGCAAACAGTAACCCAGTAAAGTATTTTCTCGCTTCACGAACAATAGTTAAAATCTGTTCTACGGCCATTAACTTATTGGTATTTACGATTTTGTGTGCTTCGTCAATTACGATAAGAGTACGAACAATATCTTCCCAAGCAATTTTTTTATCGTTATAGTCATATAGCATTTTCTGTCCAATCTGGACCGCATTTCCCCAACAGTAATACAGAGCATTGTAAATTTGAAGGTCGAAGATCTCCGATTTCAAATTTTTCAGATTAGAAATATCGAAAAACACAACTTGGGCCATTGCTATATTACTGATAGATGTATGACCGTTAAGAACATTTCCGTAATTTAATATAAGATTTTGAAGAACCTGACGAATGTTATTCAAATATTGCATATCTCGAATTAACAACTGCTTTTCTACATCGGTTTTTACTTTGGGCTGATGGTTAATTCTCCTCGTCAAATAATCGACAAAATTTTCCCAAATAGGATAAGCTGTACTGGGGAGCTTATCAATGTCGGAAATTACTTCTCCATTTTTAATAAATCCCCATTCTGTATATAACCCACTTAATGCTTCTTCGAAAGCGGTTGTTTCATAGATAGAGCAGTCTGGCACAAGAAAAGAATAGATAGTTTTTAATTTGGAGATATGGGCCGTGTAGGACATTTTTGCTGTTTCAGCGGTAGGTAATATTTCTAATGCGTTTAGTATACCGTCCGAGCCATCCAGGGAGACGATATATCCCCCGAGCCGTTCTACCAAACGACGGAATTCTCCAGAAACATCAAAGCCACGGACGAAATTACCTCTGGCGGCCATGTCTTCCACAATTTTTTTGAGAGTAGTAGATTTTCCAGAACCAAGTGTACCGGACAATAATCCACTATAGTGTGTCCTGTTGTTGTCTGAATGAAAAAGATCAAAGAGAACACTTCCGTTACTGGAAAGTGTTTTTCCAAAATAAGAACCATTTGGATCGGATAAAGAGGTAAAATGAAAAGGATTACCGCCGGCTAATGTCTTAGACGGAACAGGTTGTCCGTCTCTTTTATATTCTGTATGTTCTTGCTGATAGGTGAAAGATTGATAGAATGATTTCCACTCTTGTGCAGCTTCATTTAGAAAAACAGTCCCCTTATAGTCATTGGATTCCAAAAATTTTATCTTTCGAGAAATATCTTCATCCAGTTCTGCTAAAGTTGGTCTACTGATAAAAATTCTTGTTTTTATTTCTTTCACGATTTCTCCCATACGAGAAATTTCCGCATAAATCTGATCTAATTGATTCACTTTTGCATTAGCATCTTTCAATTCTGTCCGCTCAGTAGCAGTTTGATACCTTAATTTTTGTTCTTTAAAGGATTTGTTGATATTTCTTACAACTTCATCCTGGTCTTCTGTGTGGATATCAATAGTTACAATAGAATTGGAAAGATTTAAGAGCTGTCCGAGCCAATGTAAATCCGGTCTTTCTCGATATTTGTAAACGTGAATGCAACCGCTATACCCATCCCCCATCGTTATGTATTTTTCAGATTTTTTAAAGGAAATACCGCCGGAAGGCTGGATCGTATTCATCAGAAAGGGATCATATTTTTCTTTTTGAATTATCTGCTCTAACTTATCTTCTTGGATAACTTCATCCAATGTTCCATCACCAGCAGCAATACGATCTTTTTTTATCATTTTTTGAATCGCCTGTTTCCTTTTTTGGGTGTTTTCCTGTTCTCGCTCCGTATATTCATCGGAATTTAAAAAGATAAGGGTATTGGGATTATTGAATTTATAAAGAACTAATGCTTTTTTTCTTTTTGAGATGGTTTCAACGAGGTCTTTTCCATGAAGCGTCCCATAAATAGTTCTTCGAATATCATCCAGCTTTTCTTTATTATCTGCAAAAAAAATCAGATAAAATTCTCGTTCGGTTAAAGTACGCTCAGTATAAATAAGTTCTGTAAGTTTATTACTTAAAAAAGTCTTTAGTGTAGGGTTTTTGCAATTGGCGATTTTATGTTGGAAATATTTCTGTTGTTGAATGGTATTAGTTGGAAAATTAAGAGCAACGATCTTAACGTCGGCACCACTTGTTCTATAAAATTTTTCCCATTGTGCATTCATTTCAGCTTTTTCATAGCTATTAGTGTCGATTAAGTCTTTTGACTTAATCTGCACAATATCCATATAATGATCTTCCGTCTTTAGTTGAAATGCTTGTACCACATCGTCATATTTTATAACAGGAATCACTTCCTCTATAGATTCATTGTGGCTGAATAAAGATTCATATATTTGAGATAATTTCACAAGCTAAGCTCCTTTCTGAAATTGGTGAAAGACGGAGATTCATTTCCCCGTCTTTTTTCTGTAGTTAATATCGGTATTCCCTTCGATATATTTTTTGGGGATTGAGATAGGATGATATATGTTTCGATCTCGTATCAGGAAATAAAAAATAGAATGGTAAAATCGTTTTGGAGGATTGTAAGGAGATTTCATTACTAATATTAAAGCTATAACTAAATTGAAAATGTAGTATGCCATATGTAATCGTTCATCGACAAAAATATTCAAAATCATAAATACAAAGAAGTAGATCATAATGAAAATTACATCAGATACATAGAGCCATTTTGCCATTTTAGTAGGAGATTTTAATTCCTGCGGTATGATAAATTGTTCTGATGACATTACTTTTTATCCCCCTTGCTATTTTTGTTATTTTTATTATTTTTGGTTTTGTTGACAAGTTTTCCTGCTGTATTCCCTATTTTTCCTCCAATAGATTTTGTTGTTTGATAGGAATGGACGCCAGTGCCGATAATCCCATTAGGATTAAGATTTACTCTTTGAGAATTCGGTTTCGGGCTGGTAGAAGTAGGACTAGCTTGAGTATGTAGGTTAGCGATTCCATTTTCTCTGGTTCGTGCTCCGGAAAGATTTCCAAAGTTCATGTTTTGATGTTCATGACTAATTGGATGAGAAGTAGGTTCCTTTGCACGATTACTTTCTTTCATCTGATGATCTCCAAAGGGGTTATCCCCTGTCAGATTATTGTTAGTACCAGCATTTTTTTCAAAATGGGTTGCGTTAGAAGGTGAATCTCCATTTAAGTTGCTATTGAATTCCTCTTTTGAATTGTCAGAAGGCGAAACAGCATTGAAATTAGGACTATGTTCGCTATTTTCTTCTGATATATTCTCCACTCCTGAATTACTGTTACCTATCTCATCTCCAAAATTATCCGCCGATAAGTTGCTGTCACTATCAAGCTCACCACTTTCTATTTCACCTGAAGAACTATCAGTAGGTATATCGTTGTCAGCTCCCAGGTTGCTATTTTCTATTTCACCTGAAGAACTATCAGTAGGTATGTCGTTGTCAACTCCTAGGTTGCTATTTTCTATTTCACCTGAAGAACTATCCATAGATGGATCGCTGCCAGCTTCGGAGTATGAATTATCACTATTTCCAACATTATCTGAATCTTCTGAAAAACTACTCGATGTTTGACCGTCAGAAATGTCTGAATGGCTATTTTGCTCTAAGTCGTTATGATTTTCAGTATCTTGAGATTTATTTTCCGATAGAGACTGTTCATTGTGGCTAGTCTGATTACCAGAATTAGAGTTCTCTTTTGCCTGATTTCTTTCATTAAATTGATCGGCCACACCAGCAGCTACTCCACTTTGAGCCATAGCATTAGCTACACCGGCTTCTTTCATAGGATTAGATACATGGTTCTGTTCAGCGTTTTGTGATTGCTCTTGATTTTGCATATTTTCCTGATCGGTACTATGGTTCATATTATTTTCAGATGTATTTTGTTGGTTGGAAGAATGTCGTTGATTATCTCCATACAAATTAGATGTTCCAGAGCCGTTTCCTGAATCTCCGTTAGGAAAATGAGTGGAAAAGTTTGACACATTTCCTGAAGAGCCATTGCGGAGCTGACTTTGGAAATTACTGATTCCTTCCTTTGTTCCTGCTATTGCCCCAGCAGCACCGCCAACGGCTGCGCTCCCCAATTTTCCAAGTGAGTGTGCAGTAGACGCAACCATTTTACTTGCCATGAAAGTTGAAGCGACAGTTTGAAATCCACTTTTCAGTCCGACATCTATTCCCAATATTTTTTCAATAATATTGGGACCATCGATCACCGCAAAAGCAAAAAACAAGAGGGCAATTGCCTTAATTAAAGCGTTGCTGACCTGAGAAGAAATAAAAGCCTGGCCTAAATAGAAAAATTTAATCATAACTACTGATAAGGCTAGGGTTATATATATAGAACCAATAGATTGTAGTATCTGTTTAATACGCTGTCCATTTGTTAAATCACTTGCCGAGAAAATAACGGCCAAGAATCCATGTACAGCCAAATCAAAAATTAGCTTTGCTACTTTATATCCCATAAAAACAAAGGCCACACCAGTCGCAATAAGTGCAATGTAGATCACAAGAAAATCAATATGATATCGGTAATACCATTCGGTCATATCGAACCCAAAAAACTTATTTGGTTTGAGTTCTTCTACTTTCATACTTCCATCTGAATTTGTTTTTAAGACATTGAAAAAGTAATCTGGTGAGTTCAAGTCCTTTTTGTCATCTTTTGTTACTTTTTCAGTAGCGTTAATGTACTGGACATTTTTGGCATTATTTTTTTTAAAACCATTGATAGCTTTACCAGATGGAGAGGTAACTGTACTGTCTTTAACCTCATACTGATTGAATCCCTGGCTGTCGATATATCTTAAATCGACAATATTATCGGCAATAATACTGTCTGAGATATTTTGATTAGAGCTAAGGATGTAATCTTTCCATTGTAATGTAGCGGAATTTAGCATTGTCATCAGAGAAGGAAGTGCTGTAATGACCATCACTGCAATTAGTAAATTCTGTAAAAATTTGGGCCGTTTTTCATTGCTCTGAAAAATGTATGTGATCCCTAAAAAAACAAGTGCAAACGCAAATAAAATGCCTAAAAATAGCCTTAAATTATAGGTGGAAAAAAATTTATCAATTCCGGCATAACTGGTGAAATCAATGAGTTTGTACATTTCGTCAACTAGCTTTTGGGTAGCGTCCACAAAAAACTTTAACCCTTGAGTAAGCGCCCAGCCAACCCATATAAAGGCATCCGTAAAAATTCCAGACTGTGAAAATACATCTTTCCATTTTGACAAAACATCTACTCCCATATAGTATCAGCTCCTTCCTGTAGTATTAAATCTAAGATACCTTCTTTTTCAGATTTAGATATCATTCCGAGAGATGCAGCGTTTTCAATTTCTGTAATAGCTTCCGAAACTGTTAAGTTTTCAACATTACGATCTTTCACAAAGAATTTCAGTTGAGATAAGATAATAGATGAATATTTCAATGCTGTTATTTTTTGTACAGTTTCTGGACTTTCGTATTCTGAATAATATTGTTCCCCCTTTATTTCAGCTTCTCTCCGCATCTTTTTTTGTAGAAATATTTTTTGCGTATCAATACAAATATCTTCTAAGTCAAAATCTGATCTGCATTGTGCAATAAACGGAAAATCATTTAATGTATGATCGGAAGGAAACACAGTAGACAGGTATTCATAACGATATCGAAAAGCTGTTTCGCCGGTATTAAAAATAGGATGTGCTCGAATTTTTTCATGGTTCAGAGTCCGTCTTTTAACAAATCTAATGATTACATTTTCTCCCTCCGCTAAGTTAGCCAGTTCTTCGGCAGAAATTAAAGGACGACTTTCATAATGTTCAGTGATGGACTTATTTAGTGATAAATATTTTCCGTTACGATTTACAGTGGTAATGGTTTCAGAGCCTACCTCACTGGAGAAGTCTTTTCTGGTTTTTTCATCTGCGGAAAGAATATACATTTTATTTCCACAGTTATCTCGAATTGTTTTTCCTGCTTCTTTATATTTGTCTAATTGTGCAAATGATTGGAGCACAAAGGTATATAAAAGACCTTTACCAGCCCCTGCAGAAACCATATTTTCAATATTGGAAAGCTGCGTCATTGAACCAAACTCGTCTAAAATATGTACTACGTTCCGAGTGCAGCATTGAGATTGACGTTGTGCGGCCAAGTTTGATAAAATAGAATAAATTTGAGAAATTAGTAAACTGACTAGAAAATGCCTGGAAGTGTCCCAATCTGGTGTTGCTAAAAACAATGCAATAGGTTTTTCTCCAAATCCGAGATCGGAGAGCTGAATAGTAGAATGTGCAGTCATTTTGGCAACATCACTGTCTGTAAAAATAGATAGTGGGCTGAACATACTAGAATAGATACTTGCTTTTGTTCGATCAGCAGCTATTTGAACACCGAAAAATTTAATTCTTGCCATGTCATTTGAAGGACGTTCAGAGAAAAAGACATCTAAAGCTGTTGTTCCGGCGGCATCAATTTTTTCAGATGCCAAATCCATAAAAAATCGTGCTACAGCATATGGGGTTACACGTTTTTCATGTTCATAAACCGGAATATAATTTATATCATCCGGGATGTAAGGCAAAGATAATTGATCGGAAAGTTTATTTCCAATTCTGTTAAAATCACTTCTAGCAAGTTCTTTTTCCGATTCAGACAAGTATTGATAGGCTTGCTGTCTTTTTCTCCATTCGAGGATATATTTTGCGTTGGTTTTTTCATCTTCATCTACAGTATCGGCCACCATTGCTAAAATCAGAGCCGAGTAGAGATCAGCAGAAGAGGAAGCCCAATATTTGGCCTCACCTTCTAATCTGGATGGATGATAAATCAATTCACTAATAGCTCTAGCCAAACTTTCTGCATGAGAATATTGTTTGTTTTTCCATGCAGTCGTAACACCCTCAATAAAATTCATCCCTATCCCCTTTAAAGGTTCTACTAAATTAAAAAGGTATACTTCATAGCCACTTTTTTTCAAAGTTTCATAACAAGCTGGGTATAATTCGATTTTGGGGTCGTTAATAACTAAAGAGGACTTTTCAAAAGCGTTGCAATATGTCCAGATCATAGAAAAAATGGCCTGTTCACCCTTTCCAGATCGGGTCATACCAAGTATCAGATTATTTACCGGGCTATCATCGAAATAGATTAGGCCCTGATACTGGCAAACTGGAAAACCACCTTTCCCGTTTATCGGACTTCCCGATAGTAACATAGAAGGGTATTGTTCTTTTATTTCATCAGTTGTTGTCCAACGTTCATGTCCTTTTTGTCCGACATTCATATCTTTTATATGTACATTTACCAGGTAAATCAATCGAATATTTACGATGGCAATGAAAATAATCAAAAGTAAATAGAATAAAAAATATTTAATTGGATGAATAATAAATAAATTTTTCAATGAAAATAGAGATTCCAGACCCGAATAATTTGTGATCGCTTCAAAAGAATTTACGATACAATTAAATATATAGTTGATTAAAAAAAACAAAGTAATTGAAATCGCAATACAAATTTTTTTTAAATTTTTTTTATTTGAAATAATTTTATTTAAGGGCACTAAAGATTTTTTCTCAGAGAGCAGACCTCGTTCAATATCGTTTTTTTCAGGATTAGGCAACATATCGAAACTCCTTTAATTTTTTCTGTACCGGGAACTTTTATGTTCCCGGTACAGAGTTTGTGTATGATTTTTAAAATACAACATTTTGGACAATATCTTTTCCGATATAAACTGCAAGTAAGAAAAGAACGACTCCTAAGGCTATGTAAGGAACTCTTTTTTTAGCTTTCGTTCTACTTTCTTCGCCGCCTACGGAAAGGCCAATAGCGCACCCCACAACTGCTACTGCTACTAAAACCCACGCAGCTGGCTGCAACCATGTCAAAATATTCTCCATCGATTGAATAAACTTATCCATTTGTTTCCTCCTAAATTATCTTTTGTTTTCATATGGAGGGAATATCCCTCATGATATGTGGTTTATAATTCTAGCTAGTGTCTTTCTTCCCCTTTCTTTTTTCTTTTTCTGCTCAAAATATATAGAATTGCTATTGCCAGCAAGACTATCAAAAGTAATCCAGCAAATACCGTAGAGACGATTGCTACAATTTCAGTAGTTGTAGAATTGTTTCCCGAAGAATCTCCATTAAAAAGGGGAACTGGTGTCTGTACTGGTACAGGTTTTTCTACAACTTTTTCTTCCACAACTGTTTTTGGCTCACCTTCGACTACGGTTTCTTGTTGTTCTACAACGGTTTCCTGTACAACCGGAGGGGTATAGGTAGCGGTAGCTTGAACGGTATATTCTGTTTCTCCGGTAAGTTCTGGTATTTCAGAGCGATATTCAGCAACTGCGTTATATCCGTCTACGTCTGGCAATGCAACAACATCCTCATATACTGCTACATAATTTGCTGCATACCGTTCTCCATGTGCTATAGCTTTCCGATAACGAACCTCACCTACTGTGTATGGTTCTCCATCCCATTCAACGGAAGTAATCCTATATTTGTTTGTATCAAGATTTAATTCCGTTAAAAGTTCATCTTCATACCCCTCTAAGGCCGGTTTATCTTCGTTATAAGGAATCAAATTGTCCCCCAGCACATAGTATTCTGCGTCATATAAAGAAAAGGTAATCGGAATTTCAACATCATCTCTCCATTTCCAAGAATCCACTTCTTTTAATTCTTTGAGTTTTAATGTTGCAGGAATATCTTGCTTTGAAGCTTCATCATGATAAATCACATTTTTTACTTCTGTAGGTTCTGGCATTTCAGTTTTGTAATCATAATCTGTGTATGCTGTTACTAATTCTTTACGATCTGTGATAACCGTTTCGGTATATTGAAAATCAGTTAATTTAACCTCTATTTCCTGATCTCCTTTTGGAACAGTTAATGATTCAGGGGGTTCTACATTTTTTTCATACAAATTACTATAGTTGATCTTCTGAATTACAGGCTCCGTTGTCTGTAGATTATCGGCAGATAATACTTTGTAGCTGACGTTTTTGAGATAATATGTTTTACCATTTTTTTGTGTTGTGTCATCAAAATCGTAATAGAAAGACGGTGAATCCGTGGTAAATTCTTCAGTTAGAGTAATTTCACCATCTGGATAGTCCATATAACCTTCTGTGGCAAACGTTGATACATTTGTTGTCAATATAAAAACTATTCCTGCCAGCAAAACTAATAATTTTTTGGACATAGTAACCTTCCTTTCCGCAATCTAATATTCATGGGTTTGTGAATTATAAGTGTCTATATAGTTGACAATAGCTTGCGCTATTATCTTTGATCTAGAATAGATTCGCTTTTGTGTAGGATCGGGATGACAAAAATCCATTAAAATTGAATAAGTCTCTTCCGGTAGAAAGAATTTTACATGAACGCTCTTTTTTTCATCAGATTGTCTTCTGTTTACGCCATCTTGCAATCCTTTTTTATGTGGAGAAAGAATATATTTCAGAATTGCTTTTTCGGCTAGAAAATTTTTGCGAACACCCGCACTATTTACAAATCTTTCAATTTCTTTGGCTTCTGATTCTGAAAATAAACCGATTACTTCAACTGTTTTTTTCTGAACCAAGTTTTCACCTCCTAAAAAAGAGCCAATAACAAATCCAGAATCTATCCGCTATGCGGACAAATAATGTTTGTTATTGGCTCTAAAAGCTCTAACTTTCCCTGTAAACTTTAAATCATATTGTCCAGCCTGAAGCGGCTCTTTTAAGGACTAACCAGATTTATAGCTTTTGATTCCCTTTTACAATTTCAAAATTCATTAAACGCCTAGTCGCCTCCTAAATGTCGGTAGTGTCTTCTCCATCTAACCCTTCTACAAGCAGTTGATTCTTTGTACTCTATCCAGTCATTGAAATTCAAACCAAATGGCTGTAACGCTTCATCGATTTTTCGTGTTAAGTCCAAGTATCTTCGTTTGGATTTAACTAAAAGGAAAGTTTCTACAACAGAAATGAAGATTTCAATTAGCAGAACAATCCAGAAGCATTCAAAAAAATTTTTGCTAATTACTGTCATGTCCCAAGAAATGGGTAAAAATAGCAAAAGCATCGAATAAAATAATAAAAATGCAATTATGATAAGAATTTGACAAAACAAAAAATTTCTTTGTAATGTTATCACTTGATTTTCTGCAAATGCACTCTCCTGATATAAACGCTCAATTTCATTCAAGTCATGTTCTGAAATGAATTTTTCGTCAATTTTTCCCATATCTGCCCCCCCTTTTTTGACAGATGGCAATATTGCCACCTGTCAAAAGGTCTTCCTATTTTTCAGACGTTTTTTGGGTATTTCGATCTCTACGCTTCAGAATCAGTGCAACAATTAAGGTAATCAGTGATGTAATAGCAATACAAGCAACCTTTTGATAAGGTGACTGTTCACCAGTATCTGGCATCTTTACGAAAATGGGTATAGGTCGAATGGTAGTATCAATGTCGGGTGGGATGATCTCTGTAGTCAGTTCTGATTCGATAATCGGTCTAACTTGAATGGCAGTCTCAGGTAAACGTTCACCAGAAATTTGCGGTGACTGGATTCCATTTAATCCCTCTTTAATGCTTTCTTCATCATAGGTAGCTGTAAGAGAACCGATCACCGGCTGATCTTCAACCGTGATCTGCAATGTGATTCCTGTAACATCATTAGAGCCGATGAAGAAATAGTATTTATTTTCGTCATGGTGATATCGATCTGGTGCTTCGATTTCAGCTAGGTAATACAAACCCTTAGGCAGTTCCTTGCTTCTGACCCAGTTATTCAAATCGCTCTTTAATTCCTGAATCAGCATACCATCTGATGCTCTGTATACTCCATATACCGCTTCCAACGGTCTACCATCAAAAGACGATTTTTTCTTGTATTCTACAAACCCCTTAACCGTTTCATTGGCGATTGTTGTTCCATCAGCATTTAGATCAATTTGCAGTAATGGAGTTTCTGGATTATTGGCATCAAACCGGAAATAATATTTCTCTTGATTTAATATCAGCCCGTCTGATGTTTGCAGCTCCTGTACATACCAAGATGTGTTAGGAGGTAAATCTACCTGGCTAACTCCTTTTAAATTTTCATCAATTCCAAAATAGTCAACCATATCGCCTTTTCTCAATATCACCTTACCGTTTGAATCAGAAATATTTTGATTTGCAAAAATACCGAAGATAATATCCTGATAAGCGTCCGGATCAGGATAGTAAATATTTTCTTCGATAAGTTTTGTCAATTGCAGCTGTGCTTTTTGTCGTTCATCATAAATTGTGAATGGTTCATCGTATATTTCGACATCTTGACCGGCATATTTTAGCTCTACAATGTGTTCCTTCCCGTCCAACACAAAACCTTCAGGTGCACTTACTTCTTTTACCAAATACTTATTATTTACCTCCAATGGAATGGATGCTGCTGTTCCATCTGCCTTTGTAACAATACTATCAAGCAGTTTCCCATCTGGGTACTTCACTTCTCCGTTTACGACAATATCACCATACGCATATATTTCAAATTTTGCATTCTCCAAATTTTGCACCTGGTATACCGGAGTATATTTGTCTCCGAACTCTGTCGATTGACGATTGAAGGTTAAAAGCATCTCCCCTTTTTTGTTTACAATAATCCTGGCCTTTTGGGATATATCGGTCACTTCTACCGTTTTGGTTACGGTTACAATGTCCTGACCGGCATATTCTAACGAAAAATCATACTCTGTAGTGTCGATAACATATCCATCAGGAGCTGTCCTTTCTTTCCAGTAGTAATCACCCAAATATAAATCCAAATCTGATATGATGTGCCCATCTTTATCTGTAATTTGTGTGTCCATTAGCGTTCCAGCTTTGAATTTCACATCTCCGTTTACCACAATATCATTTCTGGCAAACAGATCATAGACTGCTCCAGGAACACCTTTCCCGGTTTCCGAGTCCGTTTTAATCAATTCCGCTTTACCCTTCTGCGGGCTATCTGTTGCCTCTAGACTATGCGTGTAAACAGGAATTTCCTGGCCAGCATATGCTAAGGTAAAATCGTGCTCTGCGGTATCAAGGACATATCCATACGGAGCCGTTTTCTCCTTCGCATAATAGCTCCCTAAATATAGATATTCTGAATATGCTTCTCCGTTGGTATCAGTCGTTAAAATGTCTACAACTGTGCCAGCAGGATATTTTACATCACCATTTACAATAACGTCTTTTCTAACAAAAATTTCATAAACTGCTCCAGGAATACCTTTCCCGGTTTCAGCATCTTTTTTTTGCAAATGGACTCTTGCCTTTTGTGGCGTGTCTTCCACACTCAGACCTTCGGTAAAAACATCTACATCCTGTCCCTGGTAGGTCAGAGAAACGTCATATTCCTCCCGGTCAAGAACATAGCCATTGGGAGCCGTTTTCTCTTTCACATAGTAGTCTCCCAGATACAAATACTTAGAATAGGCTTCCCCATTCTGATCTGTTGTCAACGTATCTACTACACTTCCCGCCGTATTCTTCACATCACCGTTTACAACAATGTCTTTTCTGGCGAAAACTTCATAAACAGCATCCGGTACACCTTTCCCGGTCTCCAAGTCTGTCTTCTGCAAGTGGATTCTACCCTTTTGCGGCGTATCTTCTACATCCAGTCCTTCAGTAAAGACATCGATCTCCTGCCCTTTGTAAGTCAGAGAAACATCATGTTCCTCCCGGTCAAGAACATAGCCATCTGGAGCCGTTTTCTCTTTCACATAGTA
>CALWNT010000200.1 GCA_944382885.1 uncultured Clostridia bacterium
TGAAGGCCACCGGCGAGGTAATGGCCATCGGCCAGAGCTTTGAACAGGCGCTTTTGAAGGCGGTGCGAGGTGCGGAGATCTCCTTAGATTCCCTCAACCAGCCGGGAATGGCGGCGCTGACAGCGGAAGAACTGACGGAAAAAATCCTCGCCCAGGACGACGAGCGGCTTTTCGCCCTTTTTGAGGCGCTGAAACGGGGAGAGACCCCGGAAAAGCTCCATCAGATGACGCAAATCGATTTGTGGTTTTTATATAAACTGCTCCATTTAAAACAGCTGGAGGACATGATGAAAGGCGGCCAATGGGGCGAGGAGGAATACCGTCTCTTCAAGCAGTACGGCTATCCCGACAGCGCCATCCAGAAAATCAGCGGCAGAGCCTCCCTCCCTTATCACAATGAGATCCGCTATAAGATGGTGGACACCTGCGCCGCGGAATTTGACGCGCAGACCCCTTATTTTTACGGCGTCTGCGGCGGGGAGGACGAAGCAGGGGAATTTTTAAAGACCCACCGTTCCGGCAAGCCGGTCGTGGTGGTGTTCGGTTCCGGGCCGATCCGCATCGGGCAGGGGATCGAGTTTGACTACGCTTCCGTTCACTGTGTCTGGGCGCTGAAGGAGGCGGGGTATGAGGTCGTGATTGTCAACAACAATCCGGAGACGGTTTCCACCGACTTCAACACCGCCGACCGGCTGTATTTTGAGCCTCTGACTCCGGAGGACGTGATGGGCGTGATCCAGAAGGAACAGCCTGTGGGAACGGTAGTCGCCTTCGGCGGACAGACCGCCATCAAGCTGACAAAATTTTTGTGGGAACAGAAGATCCCGATTTTGGGCACCTCCTACGACAGCATTGACCGGGCGGAAGACCGGGGACGGTTTGACGAGCTTTTGGAAGAGCTTTCCATCAAACGCCCGCAGGGAGACACCGTCTTTACGGAGGAAGAGGCCCTGGAGGCCGCCAACCGGCTGGGATACCCGGTTCTCATGCGCCCAAGCTATGTGCTGGGCGGTCAGAATATGATTATCGCCTATTCCGACGGGGATATTAAAGAATATATGAAAATCATCCTTTCCCACCAGGCGGATAACGCCGTGCTGATCGACAAGTACCTGATGGGAACCGAGCTGGAGGTAGACGCCATCTGCGATGGGGAGGACGTGCTGATCCCCGGCATTATGGAGCATATCGAGCGGGCAGGGGTGCACTCCGGTGACTCCATCGCTGTCTATCCGGCCTGGAACGTCACCCCCAAGCAGGTGGCAAGGCTGACCGAATATTCCAAAAAGCTGGCTCTTTCCTTAAAGACCAAGGGACTGATTAACATTCAGTACGTGATCTATGAGGATACCATCTATGTCATTGAGGTGAACCCCCGTTCCTCCCGCACCGTGCCCTATATCAGCAAGGTGACCGGGGTGCCAATGGTGGATCTCTCCACCCGGATCATGCTGGGGGAAAAATTAAAGGACATGGGCTACGGCACCGGGCTTTATCCCGAAGCGCCCTATTTCGCCGCCAAGGTGCCGGTATTCTCCTTTGAGAAGCTTGCCGGAGTGGACGTGCATCTCGGTCCGGAAATGAAATCTACCGGGGAGGTGCTGGGTATCGCCCGGACAATGGAGGAAGCCCTTTATAAAGGGCTGACTGCCGCGGGCTACCGAATGGAAAAGGAAGGCGGCGTGCTGATTACCGTCCGGGATTCGGACAAAGGAGAAATCGCCGCTATCGCCAAGGAATACGCCAAACTGGGCTTTACCCTTTACGCCACCGCAGGCACCGGGAAGGTGCTTTCCGACGCGGGGCTTTCGGTGACGGTGGTGAAAAAGATCCACGAGGCGGAAGAAAATACCAGGACCCTTCTGGAAAGCGGTAAGATCCAGTATATCATCTCCACCTCCGCCAAAGGGCGTATCCCAGCGAGGGACAGCGTGAAAATCCGCCGGAAGGCGGTAGAGCTGGGGATTCCCTGCCTGACCTCTTTAGACACGGCTTCGGCGCTGGCTCTTTGCTTAAAGAGCCGGTATCACCAGTACAGCATGGAGCTTGTGGACCTCAACCATATGAAAAAGGAGAGAGGAACCTTGAAATTCACCAAAATGCAGGGCTGCGGCAACGATTATATCTATTTTGACTGCTTCGACCAGGTGATCGACAACCCCGAGGCGCTGAGCGTTGATCTTTCCCGCCCACACTTCGGAATCGGCGGGGACGGCATTATCCTGATCTGCCCCTCTGAGGTCGCCGACGCGAAGATGCGGATTTTCAACATGGACGGCAGCGAGGGGAAAATGTGCGGCAACGGCATCCGCTGTGTGGGGAAATATCTCTACGACAGCGGACGGGTGAAAAAGGAGACCATCCGGGTCGACACCCTAAGCGGCGTCAAGACTCTTTCCCTTTCCGTGAAAAACGGCACGGTGGATTCGGTGACGGTAGACATGGGAAAAGCGGAGCTTTCCTGCGGGAAGATCCCGGCGAAGGTACCCGGCGTTTCTCCTGAGGCGGAGGTTATTTCCTACCCGGCTGCCATCGGCGGAAAAGAAGAGCGGATCACCCTGGTGTCTATGGGAAATCCCCACTGCGTGGTGTTCCGGGATGATCTGGATGATCTTGCCATCGAACAGGAAGGGAAAGCCTTTGAGTTTTCACCCCTGTTCCCCGAGCGGGTCAACACTGAGTTTGTGAAAATCATCGATTCCAAAACCATCCGTATGCGCGTCTGGGAGCGGGGCAGCGGGGAGACCCTGGCCTGCGGCACCGGAGCCTGCGCCAGCGCGGTGGCGGCGGTGCTCTGCGGCTTCTGCCGGAAGGATGAGGAAATCACCGTGAAGCTTCAGGGCGGAGAATTAAAAATACGCTATACCGACGAGGGGGTCTTTATGACCGGACAGGCGAAAACAGTATTCACCGGGGAGGTTTTAGTATAATGGCAAAATATATCTTTGTAACCGGAGGGGTGGTCTCCGGCTTGGGAAAAGGAATCACGGCGGCCTCTCTGGGACGGCTGTTAAAGGCCAGAGGCTTTCAGGTGGCGGCCCAGAAGATGGACCCCTACATCAACATCGACCCCGGCACCATGAGTCCCTATCAGCACGGGGAGGTCTTTGTCACCGAGGATGGGGCGGAGACCGATCTGGATCTAGGGCATTACGAGCGGTTTATCGACGAGAATTTAAACCGGTTCTCCAACCTCACCACCGGAAAGGTGTACTGGAATGTGCTCAGTAAAGAACGCAACGGAGAATACCTGGGCCAGACGGTGCAGGTGATTCCCCATATCACCAACGAGATCAAATCCTTTTTATACTCCGTACAGGAAAAGAGCGGCGCGGACATTGTCATCACCGAGATCGGCGGCACCACGGGGGATATGGAGTCCCAGCCCTTTCTGGAGGCGATCCGCCAGGCCTCCTTTGAAATCGGGAGGGAAAACTGCCTGTTTATCCATGTGACGCTGATCCCCTATCTGGCGTCCTCCGGGGAGCACAAGTCAAAGCCCACCCAGCACTCTGTCAAGGAGCTGCAGTCCTTCGGCATTCAGCCGGATATCATTGTGGCCCGGTGCGACCAGCCGGCGGATCAGTCGGTTTTGGAAAAGATTGCCCTCTTTTGCAACGTCAAGCCGGACTGCGTGATCCAGAATCTCACCCTTCCGGTGCTGTATCAGGCGCCGGTGATGCTGGAAGAGGCGGGGCTTGCCAAGGTAGCCCTCCGGGAGCTTTCCCTGCCGGACCGGGGCTGCGACCTTGCGGAATGGAACGAGATGCTCCGCCGGGCGGCTTCCTGCAAAGAAACCCTGACCATCGCCTTGGTGGGGAAATATGTAAAGCTTCACGACTCCTATCTGTCGGTGGCGGAGGCGCTGGTTCACGCCGGCTGGGAGAACGGCCGGCAGGTGGAGATCCGCTGGGTGGACAGCGAGGAGATCAACGAGCGCACAGCTCAATCCCTTTTGGGCGGCGCGGACGGGATCATCCTGCCCGGCGGCTTCGGCAGCAGGGGGATCGAGGGGATGATCGAAGCGGCAAGATATGCCAGGGAACATGGCGTGCCCTATTTCGGCATCTGTTTGGGGATGCAGATCCTGTCCATCGAGTTCGCCCGCCATGTGTTGGGACAGGCGGACGCCCATTCCCGGGAATTTCTCCCGGATGGGGAGCATCTGGTGATCGATTTGATGCCCGACCAGCAGGGGAACCTCCCAAAGGGAGGAACCATGCGGCTGGGGGCCTATCCCTGTAAGGTAACGCCCGGCACCCTGCTTTACAAGGCTTACGGCCAAAATCAGGTAGAGGAGCGCCACCGCCACCGGTATGAATTCCAGAACGCTTACCGCACTCCCTTTGAGGAACAGGGGATGGTCTTTTCCGGCCTGTCCCCTGACGGAAGGCTGGTGGAAGCGGTGGAACTGACGGGGCATCCCTTCTATTTGGGGGTGCAGTACCATCCGGAATTCAAAAGCCGTCCCAACCGGGCCCATCCGGTGTTCTTCCGCTTTTTAGAGGCGGCAAAGGCCTATCATGACAAAGGCTGAGCTCCTCGAAGCGCTGAGAAAAAAGGAGAATGAAATATGAGAGATTATGAACAGGAATTACAAGACCGGGTCTTGTTTTTAAAGGAAATTTTGTATACCAGCGGGGCAAAGGGGTTTGTCTACGGCAACTCCGGCGGAAAGGACAGCGCCCTTACAGGGATTCTCTGCCGGAAAGCCTGTGAAAATACTTTGGGGATCATCATGCCCTGCCAGTCGTCCAGAAACTATGAAGAAGACAGAAAGGACGGCCTTGCGGTGGCCCGGCAGTTTTCCATTGAGACCATCGAGGTGGATTTAAGCGAAGTGAAACAGGCCCTTATCCAGAGTCTCGGAAAGGTTCAGGAGATTACCGACGGGGCTTCGGCGAATATCGCGCCCCGCCTGCGGATGACCACCCTTTACGCCGCCGCCCAGAGCCGGGGAGCCTTGGTGGCGGGCACCGGCAACCGCAGCGAGCGGTATGTGGGCTACTTTACCAAATGGGGGGACGGGGCCTTTGACGTCAATCCCATCGCCGATTTGACGGTGACGGAGATCTATGAATTTCTCCGCTATCTTGGCGCTCCCTCTCAGATTTTAGAGAAAGCCCCCTCCGCCGGGCTTTTTGAAGGGCAGACCGACGAAGGAGAGCTGGGATTTTCCTACCGGGCGCTGGACGACTTCCTTTTTACCGGCCAGGGGGAGGAAATGACGCTGAGAAAAATCCACAGCATGCACCAAAACAGCGCCCACAAGCGCAGGGAATCTGCGGTGTACCGCAGCGATTGGAGGGATTTGAGATGAAACTGAATCAGCATTACCAGGAATTGCAGGAGAGCTATCTTTTTTCGGATATCGCCAAAAAGGTGGCGGATTATCAGCAGAAGCATCCAACAGCCGACCTGATCCGGCTGGGGATCGGGGATGTGACCCGTCCTTTGGTCCCAAACGTGGTAGAGGCGTTTGAGAAGGCGGTGAAAGAGCAGGGAACTCCGGAAGGCTTTCACGGCTACGGCCCGGAACAGGGATACGACTTTCTCCGGAAAGCGGTGCAGGACTACTACGCTTCCTTTGAGGTGGAGCTGCCGCTGGAGGACATCTTCATCAGCGACGGGGCGAAAAGCGACGTGGGGAATATCCTGGACTTATTCGCAAAAGACAATCGGGTGCTGATCCCCAATCCGGTCTATCCGGTTTATCTGGATACCAACCTGATGGACGGGCGGGAGATCGTCTATCTCAACGCCAATCTGGAAAACGGCTTTCTTCCCATGCCGGAGCAAGGGGAGAAAGCGGACATCATCTATCTCTGTTCCCCCAATAACCCCACCGGGGCGGTCTATACCAAAAAGCAGCTTGCCCAATGGGTGGAATATGCCAGAAAGCAGGATGCGGTCATCCTTTTCGACGCGGCCTATGAGGCGTTTGTCCGGGAGGCGGGACTGCCCAGGAGCATCTTTGAAATCGAAGGGGCGAAGGAGTGCGCCATCGAATTCTGCTCCCTTTCCAAAACGGCAGGCTTTACCGGCACACGCTGCGGCTATACAGTGGTGCCGGAAGAACTGGTGCGGGAAGGCGTATCGCTGAGAAAGATGTGGCTCAGGCGGCAGACCACAAAGTTTAACGGCGTTTCCTACCCGGTGCAGAGAGCCGCGGCGGCGGTGTTCACGCCGGAGGGAATGGAACAGTGCCGGGAAAATCTCAGAGTATATCAGGAAAACGCCCAATGTATGGCCGCCACGCTGGAGGAACTGGGCATCTGGTTCACCGGTGGGAAAAACTCCCCCTACATTTGGATGAAATGCCCGGAAGGGATGACCTCCTGGGAGTTTTTCGATTTCCTTTTGGAGAAGGCCGGCATTGTGGGAACCCCGGGGAGCGGGTTTGGTTCTAACGGCGAGGGCTTTTTCCGCCTGACCGCTTTTAATACCAAGGAGAAAACCCAACAGGCGATGGAGCGGCTGAAAGCGCTTTTGAGAAAGGATTAAGGGAGTTTCTTCTTAAACAGAAATTTATCTTACAGAACCATACTGGTTATATACTTGGCTTATCGGGGCGTCGGCCCCCAGACCCCGGGTTTCTTTTGCTTGCCCGAAAGACGCGAAAAGGGCACGGCTCAGTCGCCGCGGGGGCTTTGGTACGGGTCTTTGAAGTGTTCTCCTAACCATGTGAAGATGGAAAAATTTAGTCTATCGCTTGTGCTGACGGTTATTTTGGCAGAAACTGATATTTTCCTCTGTACTTTGTTAGGAGTCAACTTTTTAGACCCACTCCAAGCCTTCACGGCGTTTGAGTGAAGCGTTTTGCCTACTTTGACGCTGATCAAAGTAGGCCGCGTGCGGGGCGGCTCCCCGCATAACTTTCTTCTTTCTCTGAAAGAAAGTGATAGAAAAAAGTCTTTTTAAATAAAAAGATAAATTTCTGTTTCTATTCAAACAAACAATTTCCGCAGAAAAAATCAAAAAACACCCT
Organism: uncultured Clostridia bacterium; assembly: GCA_944382885.1. GTDB lineage: Bacteria > Bacillota > Clostridia > Oscillospirales > Ruminococcaceae > Massiliimalia. The sequence goes on from CALWNT010000200.1 coordinate 6,989, forward strand.
GTATCACAGGAGAGAGGGATGAGGTTAGATGAATCGAGCAGTTCTGATGGACGAACCGGAGGAGGATCTGTTTCAAAAGCTCAAAGAAGAGTGCGGGGTATTCGGCGTGTTCTGTCAGCCGGACGCGGCGCAGGCGACCTATTACGGCCTGCACGCTTTACAGCATCGTGGACAGGAGGGAGCCGGCATCGCCGTAAGCGACGGGATTCATCTTCGCTGCGAAAAGGGCAAGGGGCTTCTGACCGAGCTCTTTCCAGACGGGGATTTTTCCTCCCTTTTGGGACAGAACAGCGTGGGGCATGTGCGCTACGGTACTGCCGGAGGCGAAGAGATCGAGAACGTACAGCCCCTGGTGGCCCGGGCTCAGATCGGAAGTATCGCGGTGGTGCATAACGGACAGATCGTAAACGCCCAAATGCTCCGCAGGGAGCTGGAAGAGCGGGGGAACATCTTTTTCGGCAGCAGCGACAGCGAGATTATCCTCCACCTGATCCAGGGGGAGAAGGGAACCCTGCTGGAAAAAATCATCAAGGCCTGCCGGCGGATGGAGGGCGCTTTTTCCTTTTTGGTGCTGACGGAGAAAAACCTCTATGCCGTGCGGGACAAAAACGGGCTGCGGCCTTTGTCCTTCGGCAGACGGGGGGAAGGGTACT
>CALWNT010000201.1 GCA_944382885.1 uncultured Clostridia bacterium
CTGGAAGACCTGTGATCTGCTTCTGCTCCTCCGGCTGAAGTCCCCATTTCCGATACAGCCCCTCACATGCTTCAATAAAGTCATTTAATTCTTTTGTCTCTGCTTCCGGAGCAAGGAAATGGTAGGACGTTCTCAGCTTTGTCAGATGCCTTGCGTAATTTGCGTGTTCATTGTCCCCGGACCGAAAGATTTCCAAGAGATTGATGATGTACTGTGACATATTCAGCGTCCGCCCTCCCAGCGCATGGATCAGGTCCGTAAATTCCCCTACAACATCGAATACGCGGACAAAATCTCCTCTGAGCACCCTGGACTTGATTCGCAGCTTCAGCAGGGTCGATTTCCCGTACCTCTGGTTCCCGACTACGATCGCGGAAGCATTCACCCGGATCTCATTGAGCAGCCACTCATTGAAAAGCACATTTCCGCCACATCCTGTTTCCCCCAGGAAGTCCCCTCCTTCGTCCTCCAGGCAGCTGTAATGGAATGCATTCCCTGCCGCAAGAAGCGTGGATTTCATCGGGAATCCCTGGATGGCATGGGGCGCTTTCTGCTGTTCTTTCATTGGGAGGAAGATACTCTTCCACTCAGCTTCCGTCTCATTCAGGAATACTGCCGCCCGGTAGAAATCTCCTTTTTCCAGGCTGGTGATCACTTTTGCCACCCGCTTTTCCAGCTCTTCCCTGGTCTTCGCAGCTACATAGATCCGGATAGAGATGCTCTTCATTACTTCCCCCAGGGACTGGATCTCCTCGAACAGTCTCTGCATCTCTTTTTCCCTTGCCTCAGCGTTATAATAGGCGCTGTAATCTTTCGCGAACCGCTTCCTGGATCCCTGTTCTTCAATGGCACGGTTCAGGTTCTTTTTTACCTCATCCATATCCATTGTCCCTACGCTGACTGCAGCAACCGTATTCGGGAAGTTACAGATCTCCGTCAGCCAGAAGTCATTCAGCGTATTTGGGAAATCAAAAACATGTACACACGCCTCATAACCGGTCCCGGTCCTGGAATACGCATCATAATGCTTCAGGTTCCCGATCGGGGCGATTTCCCGAAGCAGATCTTCATCATACGGAATATTTGTGTCTTTCTTTTTTTTACCCATTTTTGTCCCTTCCTGCGTACCGAATTTCGGCACGTTAGAATATCAATGAATTCTTATTTGCAAACTTAAAGAATACCTGGCGTTTTTTCTTTTCCGGAATTTCCTCTAAGAGTTCCGAAACGCCTGCCGCTTCCCCGGCACGCCGCACTCCCAGCGTCTCTTCCACCCCGCGCCTGCCCGCCTGGATGTCTTCCTCTGTTTCCCAGAAGAAGAGGATAAAAAACTCTTTTTTCAGGGTGTTGCGCTCCCGGTATTCCAGTTCCGAGAGCTTTCTTCGGATCATTGGGGCAAACACCGGATTGTCATTCTTTTCTAAGATCTGATCCCAATATTCCTTCTGCTGTGACAGGTCGCATGGAAATTTCATCGCCACAAGCTCAATGTCTCTCCCGTAAGTTTTATAGAATTTCGCCCAGGTGAAACAGTCCATCTCGATATCATCCGGGTCCCCGTTCACAAGATCTTTTGGGATGATCCTGTATAGGTCTGCATAACTGCCATCCGTATACTGGAAACATCCCAGTTTCCTGTCATACCTTGCATTTGGGATATCTTCTCTTAAATCTTTGATCCTGTCCTTCTTCATTTCCGGCTTCCTTTCCCTTTTTTATGAAATACAATGTTTCCTGCGGGCGCATTAGGTACAGCATGATACTCTGGTACTGCCTCCGCTTTGGATTCGCCACACTTGGCAACACAAGAAGGATTCCCATGGCAACGGCGAAGATAAACATTGGCCAGCGCAGATAGGGGTGTGCAATTTCTTTAAATCTATAATTCAGCATTATCCAGATCAGCAGGAATGCAAAGTCCTGGAAATACAGCTTCCAGATGACCTGGGTTTCGGATTTAATCTCTTTCGTCACAAGGTATCTCATCACTTACTCCTTTTTTTCTTTTTTACCTGCAGGCTCCCGCGCATTTGGGGCTGTCGGGTTTTCCGCCGCTCTTTTCCCGCCCTGCCGGGGCTGCGGAGAATGTTTCTCCGGTCCATAGCCTGTCCTGCTTTCTCCCGGAGAGGCGGCGCTATGCCTGTTTTCAGCTCCGCCGAACATCTGGGAGTTTCCGACATCACTCATAGCATCCTGTCCTGTGCGGGTTCCTTCCGCTTTCTCCGCCCGCCGTTCAAACATACCTTTTTCCTCACCGCCGCTTCCCATTTCCGGACCTGTATTTTCCATTGGCTCTGAGGCTCCAGCGCTGCTTCCGCTCTGATCCAGGGCATCGTCCATCTGTGAGAAATGGCTGTCCGCATCAGAAGCCCCTTCAGATCCATTTCCGCTTAAGCTATCCCCGCTTCCGCCATTTCCTGTTTCCGGATCTCCTTCCTGGCTGTACTCAGCCCCGCCGTTTTGACCGGATGCTTCCGCACTATTCTGGTCGGAGGCTCCTCCACCGGCATCTCCAGTGCCACCCCCGCTGTTTCCGTCTGTATTTCCTCCATCCTGCGCAGCCCCGCCGGAGCTTCCCGGATCAGGCATATTCCCTGATCCCTGTCCGTTTCCGCCTGCCATTGATTTTCCAGTCCCAGCCATCGCTTCCATTGCTTTTGTCTGGCGTTTCATCATGCTCATCTGCCGCATCTGCTGACCAGCCATAACGGCGCCGCGTACTGCGTGCATACCGGCGATCAGTTTTCCTGCCATCGTAGACAGCCCTGCATCGACTCCTGTAATCTTCTCCATGATATTTGCGCCATCGACAACACAGAATGCGACAAACAGGATGACGATCCCTCTCACCAGCCCGTTTGCGCCCGTCTGGGTAACATATTCCGTAAAAAGAAAATAGGACCGCAGCGTAAGCGCCGTAAAGCACAAGGCATAATAGCCGTCCCGGATTGCCTCTAAGAGACGGACTGCCTTTCTCTTTCCTGACAGGTCTGCAGAGAACAGGGTAACAAGGATCCGGCTCACGAAAAGCTCATAAATCACCCGCACATTTTTATAAGAAACTCCGAGGAAT
>CALWNT010000202.1 GCA_944382885.1 uncultured Clostridia bacterium
TCTTTTGATTTAGCCAAGTGTTCAGCAGCGTCTTGAATTGTGTATTGTTAGTCATATCGACCACCTCCACGAACATTATCTGATGGAGGAATAATCAAGGCATTATAAACCTCAAGTAACGGTCTCGAAAAGCGCCCGAAACTGCGTTTTCCGGGCTTTGATGAGCCGTATAGAGCTGTAAAATTAGGTCAAATATCATCTCTTATAAAACGGAATGATCCACGGTCTAATGCGCCAATTATGATGCTTAGTGCAGGTAATGGCTTTATTATGCAGTCAGATAAATATTCCAGAGACAATGCTGGTCAGAGTCTAAAAAAATATACTCTTCTGAAAAAGGGGGAGCTGGCATACAATCATGGAGCCTCCAAAGCAAAGCAATTCGGCTGCTGTTACGAACTTCGTGAAGAAGAAGCCAGAATACCGTATGTCTACCATTGTTTCAAAGTTCAGGACACTGAATACACTCCTTATGTCGCTTTGGAGTTAAACAATACAAAGATGGATAAACAATTAAAACGGCTTGTATCGTCAAGCGTTCGAATGGATGGACTTCTTAACATATCTTATGATGAGTACATGAGTGTTGTGGTATATCTCCCGGCTTACGCTGAGCAAAAGCACATTGCAGATTTTCTGGAAAAGCTGGATATGAGAATCGCAAAGCAAGAGCAGCTTATTGAATCCCTCAAGAAGTATAAAAGAGGTGTCATGAGAGTTATTTTCAGAGATAAGGCTATTCTTTTCGCTAAGACAGCTAAATGGAAATCTGTTCGCTTGGGTGACGAATGTGCCTTCTTTTCAGGAGGCACACCAAAATCAACTGATAGCAGTTTCTATGGAGGTTCAATTCCGTTTATTCGTTCCGGCGAGATACACAACGAGAAAACAGAACTCTTTTTAACCAAGGAAGGTTTGAAATGTTCATCTGCGAAGATGATTTCCAAAGGGGATTTAATAGTTGCTCTATATGGTGCAACAAGTGGAGAAGTTGATATATCCAAAATTGATGGAGCAATCAATCAGGCTATTTTGTGTATCCGCCCCACACAGATAAATCGAACTTTCTTAAAATACCTTCTCGAAGATAGAAAAGATGACATTCTAAATACTTATCTCCAAGGTGGGCAAGGAAATCTTTCGGCAGAAATAATTAAAAACCTTGTTTTTGATGTACCTGATGATCAGTCTCAACTAAAAGCCGTAGATTTTCTTTCCCTAATTGATGAGCGCATCAATAGCTCTCTCAAGTATATTGAAGCTCTAACTGAACTTTATTCTGGCTTTATGCAACAGCTCTTTATATAAAAAGCTGTTGCATAAAGCCGCTGCGCTGCTCCAAAAGCGCATTTAGTTCCTGTTGTGTATGCTCAATTTTTCTGTCCATTGCTGCCAAGTGGCTACTTATTTTAAGCTGAACATCAAGGACAGGAACTTTAATCTTTAGCTTCTCAAACTCCGACTTACTCAAAATCGGAAGAGTTTGCATTGAAACCTTGCTTCTATATTCAGGGAAGAAGTTCTCGAAAGCATAGTAAATAAACTCATGATCGAAGCCTTCTGAAACAACAAGAGCGTTAATTTGTTGATTTGTAATCATATCGGTTGTTGCAATACCAAGTTTTCCAATAAGTCCGATACAAGTTACGATAACCGCATTAGGTGGTAGTGGTCTACCTAAAGCAAACCCTTTCGGTGATACCCTCTTTTCAGTGGATGAGATATACTTTTTTTCTCCAACATCACCCGGCGAACAGAATAAAAGATCACCGTCATAATTACTTCTATCGTTAGTTGAGGGAGTACTTCCGGTTATGACTTTTCCAATTTGAGATACTGAGTAATGCGTCCATTGCCGAGTGTTGTCATCAGAGAAATAAGACATTAGCACTCCTCTTTTATACTTCTGTTCAAGTACGCAGATAAAGGCTCCATGAACGCCGAAATCCCTTGCAATAGCGGATTTACCTCTGCTACTGCAAGGGATTTTGCTATGAGGCGGTATTGATTTTGGAAGCCTAAATAGCCCTCAAGTAACGGTCTTGAAAAGCGCCCGAAACTGCGTTTTCCGGGCTTTGATGAGCCGTGGAATGAAACTGCTTTAGAAGACTTAGGAAACTTTTATAACGGTCTATCTGGCAAGGGTAAGAGCGACTTTGGAAAAGGTGCTGATTGCTACATCACTTATATGAATGTTTATAAAAATGTCATAGCAGATGTCAATGGTTGTGATGTGGTAAGTATTGAAGAAGGCGAGCACCAAAACCGGGTGAATTTCGGTGATCTCCTGTTTACTCAGTCATCGGAAACATTAGAGGAAGTCGGACTCACCTCAGTTTGGTTGAACGATGACACCCCGCTTTTGAACAGTTTTTGCTTCGGATTTCACTTTGACTCATCAAGCCTCATAAATCCAAGATTTGCGGCTTACAGTATGCGGACACCGTATGCAAGAAAAAGAATTACACGGGAAGGCCAAGGTGCAACACGCTATAACCTTTCTTCCAATAGATTGAAGAAAGTTAAAATACTATATCCATCTCATAGCGAGCAAGACAAAATTGCCGGTCTGTTATCATTATTGGAAACTCGGATTGAAAAACAATGTGAAATTATAGACCAGTTCAAGAAGTATAAAAGAGGTGTCATCCAGCACATTTTTCGCCGCTCGCATGGACAAACTGAAAGCCAACAGTGGCAACAAGTTCGTTTGGGCGATATATTCAAAAAAGTCTCCCGCAGGAATACTGACGGAAAGATAAAAAATGTTATTACGAACTCCGCTGAGTATGGGCTTATCCCGCAGCGAGACTTTTTCGATAAAGATATAGCTATTGAGGGGAATACAGAGAATTACTATGTAATTGAAAACGGAGATTTTGTTTATAATCCAAGGAAGTCAATTACAGCACCTTACGGACCGTTTAACCGCTATACTCTTAAAGATCAGGGGATCATCTCTCCTTTATACACTTGCCTTGTTCTTAAAGTCAACATCAATCCATCCTACCTCGCATGGTACTTTAAGAGTGACGCATGGCATAGATACATTTACGATAATGGGTCACAGGGTGTGCGTCATGATAGAGTCTCCATGACTGATGATTTACTCATGGGGATTCCCGTCATTTTTCCTGATCGTACAACTCAAGATAGCATCGCAAACGCTTTGGATTTAGTTGAGAACAGACTTCATCTGGCACAAAATAAAATGGATTTATTGAATATGACTCGAAAGGGCTTTATGCAGCAACTCTTTATATAAAGAGCTGTTGCATCAGTCCGTTTCGCAGCTCGGTTAGCTTGTTTAATCCTTTTTGCGATATTTCAAGTTTTTCTTGAATCAAGGAAAGAAATGTGGCAATGACCGTCTGCTCTTTAGTATCAGTTGGAAGGATATGCGTTGTATTAAAGAACCCATCAGTAGGCACATTCAAAAGTCCATGATTCCTCGCACCTTCGGCACAGATTTCATTTATGCTGCGATACCACTGCGATGACTCAAAGTACCATTTTACAAAATCATTTACCATAACATTTTCGTTTACTGAAAAGCACAGATAGAGAGTGGATACCGCTCCTTTATCATAAAGCTCAAGTCTTTTTATGGAGCCAAAAGGGTAATCATTTGAAGTGCTGCGGTTGTATGCGTATTCGCCTTTTCGGAGCAAATAGTAACCGCTCATATCAGCACTTGCAACTACTTTAGAGAAAAAGTCTCTTTGATCTATCAATCCATATTGGGCCGAAATGGTAAGCGGAATATCAGTTGTTCCATTGTTTTTCCTTATTATTCGAGAAGCGAAGTCACTGAGTTTGAAAATTTTCCAATCTCTTTGCTCTTCTTTGGAAACAAGGCGTAACTTACGAGAAAAGATAGCCTCAAAGACACCTCTTTTATACTTCTTGAGGTTGTCTACTAACGCCTGTTGGGCATCTATTCGGCGCTCCAAAGCAATTATGAAGTCGGCAATCTTTCGCTGCTCACTGATGTTATGGGGCAGATAGTGTTTTGTCTCAAAAAACTCGTCTGTTGGAACATTGAGTAAACCATGATTTCGAGCGCCTTCTGCTGAAATCATATAGATTTCCCTATACCATTTGAGAGAATCAAAGTAAGCTTTAATAAAATTGCTATCGTACTTTTTTAGTGCAAAACAAATGTAGAGTGTCGATAAAGCACCCATCGGGTAGCGATCTAAACGCTTTATGGAGCCGAAGTCATACCCAACGGAGTAGCTTTTGTTGTATGCGTACTCCCCATTAAGAAGCAGATAGTATCCGCTCATATCCTTGCTGGCAACTGTCTTGTTAAAATAACTCACCTGATCCACTAAGCCGTCTTTTGATGAAATTGTAAGCGGTAGGTCAGTTTGATTCCTGTTATTCTTTCGTGTTACACGATCTGCGAAATCGGATAACCTCTCTGCTTTCCACGGCTCATCAAAGCCCGGAAAACGCAGTTTCGGGCGCTTTTCGAGACCGTTACTTGAGGATACATTTGCCATGATTATTTGCCCTCCACATCAAACGGGAAATCCAGCCCCAGCTCATCAAAATACGGCTTCAATTCCGCATCGATGTCTTTAATTTCACTTTGGAGTTTGCGGATTTCCGCAGCCACTTCGTTCAAATCAATTTCCTCTTCCGGCTCAAAGGTGTCAACATAGCGTGGAATATTGAGGTTAAATCCGTTTTCTTCAATTTCCTGCATCGTTGCCACATGAGCATACTTGTCAATATCTTCACGGCGCTGGTATGC